>JAICPP010000166.1 GCA_025929805.1 Gemmatimonadales bacterium
CGGTTCCGCTGGCATTGAGACACCATTCCCGGACATTCCCGCCCATGTCGTAGCTGCCAAAGGCACTGATCGCTCGGCCGGTACCCACTGGCCACGTACTCTGTCCGGAGAAGTTGCTGAGGGGGACAATCACGGAGCTATTCATGACGCTGGCGGCGTGATTCCAATGCGCCACGGTGGCAATGTCCTTGCCGGCGAACTTGGCGAATGCCAACGCCTCGTACCAGCTCACCCCGCCGACCGGGTGATCGTCCTGCCCGCGGGGATATTCTCCGGCCTCCCAGGTAGAAGGTCCTGGCCGCCCGGTGCGATCGGTCATTAGTGACATGGCCTGCTTCCAGGAGATCTCCCTTCCGCCGTCGATGAAGGGATGCTCCCAGAGCTCCCGGCGCCTGTAGCCGCCGGCGTCCACGAAGCGCTTGAATTCCCGATTGCTGATCTCGTATCGATCCATGAGATAATCGCCGAGCCGGATCGGCTCGACGTGCTCGAACCCGGGGAAGCGGACGTTGAGCAATCCCCCGGCAACTCGGACCATCTCGGGCGGGATGGCGCCGTCCCGATCCAGCTTGATCACCGAGTCGCGGAAGGAAAGTCCCACCAGTTCGAGTGTCCGGTATCCCGGTGTCTCGATGCGAAGCCGGTTGGTGTTGAGGAACGGCCCGCCACCGGCGAGCGCAAGGACCACGCTGTCGAGCGGTGTGCGTCCGAGCAGGGTCCAGGTTGAATCCGGAGCCTCGTACGCCTTGCGCCAGACCTTTGCTCCGGGAGGATCGGTCCGAACACTCACCACCCGGACGAACTTGTGCCGAAGAGCCCTGAAGAGAGAATCATCCGGCAGTATTGCCGCAACGCGCCGGGCCAGAATGTACGCCGGCTCCCAATTGCCGGACTCCGCCAATGACAGGAGCTGCGGAATTGCCTGTTCCCGGGCCCAGCGCCGGTCGCGCAGGCGTTGTCCCGGACCAAACCAGAAGGCAGCCCCGAGGCCGGCGGTAAGCAGCAGCGCACCAAGGATCAGCACCCGGCGGTTTCGGCGGCTCCGGCCGACGGACTGGACCGCGACCGTCGCAGTCATGCCGCTACCTGGAGTCGTGAACGCCTCCAGACGGCCCCACAGCTCTTCGGCCGATTGCCAGCGCCGCTCCGGGTCCTTCTCCAGGCAACGCATCACCGTGGCGACGAGCTCGGGCGACAGATCGGAGCGGAGCTCGGCCAGCGGTTTGGGCGCACGGGTGACCTGGGAGACGAGAATTGCCTGAGGAGTCGTTCCCGTGAACGGCGGCTGCCCGCCGAGCATCTCGTACGCCACCACACCGACCGCGTAGATGTCGGCGCGGGCATCCACCGAGGCCTGACCGGCTGCTTGTTCGGGAGACATGTACGCCGGTGTCCCGATCGCGAGACCAATCGCGGTGAGTGTCCCGCTGTCTGTTTCCTGACTCGCGGCCAGGGCCTTGGCGACGCCGAAGTCCATGACCAGCGCGTGACGGCCGGTCAGCATGATGTTCTCGGGCTTGATGTCTCGGTGTACGATGCCATGCTGGTGGGCGTGAACCAACGCGTCCAGGACGTCCTGGAGAACACGGACCGTGTCCTCAGCCGAGAGCCGGCCCTTGCGGGTCAGCCGCTCCCGGAGTGTCTCCCCCTCGACATAGGGCATGACGTAGTACAGTGACCGGGGCCCATTGTCGGACTGGCTGGGACTCTCACCGGAATCGATCAGGGTCAGGATATGCGGGTGTTGGAGGTGGGCGGCGATGCGGATCTCGCGAAGGAAGCGATCGCCCCCCAGGGCTTCGGCCAGCTCGGGCTTGATGACCTTGATAGCGACCTGGCGATCGTGTTTGAGATCATGCGCCAGCCAGACGGTCGCCATGCCACCGCGGCCGAGCTCACGCTCGAGTCGGTAATGGCTGGGCAAAGCAGCCTGAAGGCGACTCACCACATCGGTCAAAAGGAATCCGCGGCAGGAACATTTGTACGTTACATCAAGCGGGTACGAGCCAGAAGGGCCACCCTCATTGGGTGGCCCTTGGATCCAGAAGCAAGCCTATCCAGCTCAATAATTCGAGTACAGCAGATGGTTGTTGGCCGTCTTGGAGCTCTTCACAATCGCCTTGCTGCTGTTGGCGAACAGCGCATTTCGGACGGCCTCCGCGCTGGAGGCGGGATTGCTCTGGAGGTAGAGCGCCGCGACCCCGGCGGTGTGAGGAGTCGCCATTGAGGTGCCGCTGATAGTATTGGTGGCCGAGTTGCTGGTGTACCACGCAGAGGTGATGCCTACTCCCGGCGCGAACCAGTCGATGCAGTTGCCATAGTTCGACCATGAGGCCTTGGTGTCGGTACTGTTGGTGGCGCCGATGGTCATTGCCTCGGCGACCCGCGCGGGCGAGTACTTACAGGCATCCTGCGCGCGGCCGCCCGCGTTGCCGTTACCGGCAGCGATGGCGGTGGCAACACCGTCGGTGATCATCCGCCTCACTGCGGCGTCCACCGAGCTGTTGGCTCCGCCGCCCAGCGACAGGTTGGCGACTGCCGGCGTACCCGGTGCATGATTTCCGGTAACCCAGTCGATTCCGGCGATGACGCCGCTCCAGGTCCCCGAGCCGCTGCAATTGAGCACCCTTACGCCCACGAGTGTCACACCCTTGGCGAGTCCGTAGGTGGACCCGCCCACCGTCCCAGCAACGTGGGTACCGTGGCCGTTGCAATCATCGGCGCTCCCGCCGTCCACGGCATCGTAGCCGGTCACCGCGCGGCTGCCGAATTCGGCGTGGGCGAATCGAATGCCGGTATCGATGATGTAGGCGCGCACGCCGGCCCCGGTGTTGTTATAGGTGTAGCTGGTGCTCAACGGCAGCGCGCGCTGGTCTACCCGATCCAGTCCCCAGGTGGCATTCGTCTGCGTCGCTACGATAGTGGCAATTCCATCCGGCTCGACCCGGACTACCCGATTATCCCGGAGCAGACCTTGACGGGCCGCGTCGGAAATGAAGCCGGCGAACCCGGTCAGGGCGTGGGTGTACACGTAATCCGGCCGGACCCCGTGTTCCCGGGCTACGACGGATGGATTGGTTCGCTCTCGCAGGGTGATGATGAAGCGTCCCGCAACATCCGGCCGGGCCGACGCTGACGAGAGATTGGGCTCGGTTTCGGTATCGACCGAGGTGGGGGAATCACTGCAGGCGACCAGGGCGAGGGCCATAAGAAGGCCCACGGCCATGAGGTTCCTTTGCATGGCTTAGACTCCAACTTCACGAGAGGGTGCTGGGGCGGCTCGCGCGACCGGGGGTGGCCGCTGCGTCTGTCTCTGAAAACGGCCGACGAATGTAGCACGCGGTACCGGCAGGCGGTAGGGGGTAGGGGTACGTTCGACCTGATGACCGAGCTCGCGCTCAGATGAGGCGTAAGGACTCTCACGTCCGAACCGGAGTGGCAGCGGGGCAGAGACTCCGCCCGCACACTCTCGGCGTGGATGACGCTCCCTTCGAGAAGCGCCAGGCCGGGCCCGTGCCAGTCATCGCAGTTGCGATGGAAGGGCACGCTGTAATCGAATCCGTCGCGCGGACCGAGTTCCCGGTGGATGGTGCCGAGGCCACGGAATATCTCGCGGCCTGGATCGAGCGCCTGCGCGCGCGGCCAATGCTGCAAGCGGTCATCCTCGGCGGGATCACCATCGCCGGACTGGGCATCATCGACGTGGCTGCGCTCGCCGAACGACTGGGAATCGCCGTGCTGGTGGTGACCCGCCGCAACCCAGCCCGATCCGAGCTGGCCGACGCACTACGAGCCGCGGGTTTGAGCGATCGGCTCAGCATCCTGGAGCGCATCCCACCGGCACATGGCTTCGGTGAAGGACTCTACCTGGCGCATGCCGGCGTGGCTCGGGTCGACGCCGAACGAATATTGCAGGCTACCTTGGGGAAGTCGCGACTGCCGGAGCCGCTCCGGGTGGCACACCTGATCGGGCAAGCGATCGTGCTGCGGGAGTCACGGGGGAGGGTGTAGGCGGGCGGCGGACAGCCGGACGGGCCGACGGGCGGACGGTTCCGGGCAGGGTTACGGTCCGGCTGCGTCTTCCGAGGGCGCGCCCTGCTCCAGCCACTGGCGAAAGACATCGGACCGCTCGGCGAGTTGCCAGTCCGCCCAGACCTCCAGCGCCATGGCCCGAGCGGGTCCACTCGCGGCGGACAGCTCGGCCTCGCTCTGGCACAGCAGCCAGCCCTCGAACTCCTCGGGATCGGGATCGTCCCGTACCGCTTCCTCCAGCAGCCGCCGCTTGATCGCGAGACCGATGGCGTCGGGCGTGGTGTCCCGCTTGCGGCGCCGACGCCTCCCATCGCTCGCCTCGATTGCGCTCAGGAGGTGAGCGCAGATGTGAGCTGGACGGAGTGCGGAGTCGCGAGTCGCGAGTCGCGAGTCGGTCAGAGTGCTTCGTGAGGCATCATTCATGGTAGTCGACCGATCTCCCGTGACTCATAACTCGAGACTCGTGACTCGTGACTCTCATCTAATCCAGACCTCCAATCCAAACCCACTCCCCTCCGGCCGGCCGAACCCCCGCTCTCTTGCCACGATATCCAGCTCCACCGTTTCCAGGTCCTGGAGCAGCAGCTCGAAAGGAGGAATCGCCTGGAGGGTGGCAACCGACTTGATGTAGCCCTGGCAGCTGTCGCAGGTCTCGACCTTGTGCATCTCGCCCGGAGCCTCGAGTACCAGGGATCCCAACCGCCGGTGCTCCCGCTCGCCACAGTAGATGCACCAGAGCGACTCTACTTCCCACTCGCCGGTGCAGCGGACACAACGAAGACGGCGACTCCGGTCCAGTCCACGACGCTCAGCCAGTATCGGCCACGCGGCGCAGATGGGACAGTAGCCGTGAGCCCAGCCCGGCGTGACTCGGCTCTGCAGCAGCCGGCCGCACTCGTGTAGTACCGGCAGAGTCACGAGATGAACGACCGAAGCCAGTGCCCCGGAATCGATGCCGGCCGGAGAGGCTATCTCGGCGATTTCCTGCTGGTCTTGTCGCACCGCCGCAGCGGTGAGCTGGACCACTTCGCTCCGGCCTGGCCGGTATCCTTCTAGTGATGCGGCTCCGGCCACTTCACCCTCGATGGCGGTGTCGATCAGGCGATTCATGAGTCGCTCGAGACGCCGCGCATCCAGCTCCAGGCCGCGCCCGTGGAGCAACGGTGCTCCCGGCGAGAGTTGCGCACCTGCGTCGTCCCCTCCAGTCAACACCACGGGAGCATCCCGGGTGGCTTCGTCCAGGGCGCGGCGGACCTGACCCAGCAGGCCGAGCCAGGCGCGCCACTCGGGGCGCTCGTGCTGGAGGCCGGCTAGTCTGGAGTCGGGGTCGGTCCGAAGACCGGCAGTGGTCCCGTGCATTCGACTTGTTGTTCGGTGACGCAGGGTGTGTCGTGATAGGGTTGAGCTCCGGCGTGGAACTCGAGCGGCCGGCCCCAGTTCTTCACGTCGGCGCCGGCACCGCCCCCCTGTTTACGCTCGGCCTCGGGGCTGGAGCAGGCGGCGAGGAGGAGAAGGTTGAGGATCGCGGCCGGATTGCTTCGGGCCCTCGCAATGACTTTCATCGACCGGTCACTCCCGACCCGATCACGTTGATCTGCTCGGACGAGAGGAGCACCACGACCCGAAGGAGGAAGCCACCCAACAGGACCAGCAGGGCGCCGCGGACGTGGAGCCGAAGCGGTCCGCCGCGGTGCTTGCGCTCCAGTATCAGCGGCACGACGATACCGGCACCGATGACACCCACCAGAAGCAGGAGGCCCCACCAGCCGAGAAAGACCTGGGCGACCGAGCCGAGCGAGAGGAGGAAGGCGATCAACACCAGCAGCTCCAGCAGCAACACTCGCTGGTCGAACCAGGAGAGCCAGGCGATCGAGGCGGCATGTCCCACCCGCCGCCACAAGGCGAGCAGAATCAGGGTGGCTGCCCCGGTCGATGCACCGGAGACCAGGAACAGGAGGCCGACGAGGGTGGAGTCGGCCCAGATGGGCCGGTTGGTGACCGCCAGAAGCACTCCGGTGTAGCCCGCTAGGAAAAGGCCGAAGATGCTGCCCAGCACCGCTATCAGGATCGATGGTCCCCGGCCTCGGAGGAAGCGAACCGGCGCCGACTGGAGCCAGCGGGAATCCTGCCGCTCCTCGCTCAACGAGGCCAGCGCCGCCAGGAAGGCGAACAGACTGAAGAGCAAGAGTCCCCACGATCCAACCGACATCGGCACCCAGGACTTGAACATCGGCAGGCCGGTGTGATTCTGGATCAGCATGTGCCAGAACCGGAGCGGGCGGTCGAGGTCGATCGTGAGCAGGAAGCCGCTGATCAGGGCACCGGCGAAGGCGACGTAGTAGCCGACTCGGGCGAGCTCCCGATCCGGCGGGCGGGCGGAGAGCTGCAGCAACGACGCGAGAAAGAAAGCGGTGCCGGCGATGCCACCGACGAAGAAGTAGAAAATGATCCACCAGGTCCAGTGAGGCGCGGCGGTGAAGAAGGTGTCAGACACGCTCGCCACCTTCCCCTGCTTGCTCATCCATCCGGCGCTTGCGAAGTCCCACCATGCCCAGCAGCGCGAGCACCACGGCGCCGGCGGTGGAAAAGAGTGAGGAGGGAATCAGGTTCCGGGTCGGCATCTTGGGCGATACCGGAAGGCCGTACACCTCCGGCTTATCAACCAGCAGATAGAACGAATTAAGCCCGCCCAGGAACTTGTCGTCGGCGCCGTAGAGGTAGGCGCGCTTCTCGCCCAGGCTGTGCAGCTGCTCTACTCGGGCCTGAGCCATCTCTTTCATCTCACGGATCGTCCCGAATCGGATCGAGTCGGTGGGACAGGCCTGGGAGCAGGCCGGCTCCATTCCGGCTTGGAGCCGGTCGTAGCAGAGGGTGCACTTCTGCGCGACGTTGGACACGTCGTTGATGCCAATGACTCCAAAGGGACAGGCGCCAATGCAGGCTCGGCAGCCGTTGCAGGTGTCCGACTGGATTACCACCGTGTCGAACTCGGTCCGGATGATGGCGCCGGTGGGGCAGACTTCGAGGCAGGGTGCGTTCACGCAGTGTTTGCAGACGTCGCTCATCATCAGCCAGCGTCCGTCGACCCGGTCTTCGCTGAACTGCTCGATGAACTTGACGTGGCGCCAGTGGATCCCGTCCAGCCGGACCGTGTTGTCGTAGCTGTCCCCGCTCATCTCGGTCACGCCGCCATTGGTGGAGGGGAGCTGGTTCCACTCCTTGCAGGCCACCTCGCACGCCTTGCAGCCGATGCAGACGGTGGTATCGGTGTAGAAGCCCATTGGTTCAGGCATAGCAGACTCCGGCGGGGAAGCGGGGAGGCGGGC
>JAICPP010000146.1 GCA_025929805.1 Gemmatimonadales bacterium
ATGCAGACACTCCTGAGGAGCTGCTTATCTTCCTGGTTGCCACCGAAAACCAGACGGCGTGCATTCTTATGGTAGGCCATGGGAACGCGTTTGCTATCCAGCAGATGAGGGAACTTTTCCTAGCTCAATTGAGCTAGGGGCCAATTTGGGGGTTTAGATAGGGAAATAGGAGGGAATTAGTCGATCGTCACCGCGCCATGACGCAAGGCATAGACGAGCGCCTGGAGCCGTGATTCCACACCGAGCTTGCCAAGAATATTGACCATATGGGTGCGGACCGTCTCGGTACTGACGTGGAGCTGCTGGCCGATCTCCCGGTCGTTGAGTCCTTCGGCGAGCGCTTGAAGCACCTCGCGCTCTCTTGGTGTGAGCCGCCCCAACGCCAGCTCAGCATCACGATCCTCCTCGCGCTGCTGAACGGCAAGACGGAGGAGGTCAACGAGCTCCCGTGGGGACATGAGCTGTTCCCCAGCGCTGAGGCCCCGGATCGCGCTAATGATCTCTTCGATCGCAGCGGACTTATTCATCACGCCGGACGCCCCAGCCTCCACCGCCCGCGCGAGATCCCGGCGATCGACACTCGCAGTAAGGACCAGCACCTGGCTGTGTGAGTTGGCGGCACGAAGATCCCGCACCAGCGTCGCCCCATTGCCATCGGGAAGGACAAGATCGACGACCGCGACATCGATCTCCTTGTTGAGCAGGCCGCGCGCCTCGTCCAATGACCCCGCCTGCGCGACGACCGTGAAGTCAGGCTCCCGATTGAGCATGAACGCGAGCGGCTGGCGGAACGAGGCATGATCATCGACGAGCAGGATCCGGATCACTGGACCACCTCCAGCTCGAATGAAAAAACCGAACCGACGCCTGGCGTGGACTGGACCATCAATTCGGTGCCATGCGACTGGAGGATGCGCCGCGTCGAATACAACCCGAGCCCGACCCCGGCCACCTTTCGGCCTTGGGGGTCCCGGCCACGCCGGAACTTCTCGAAGATCCGCTCCAGATCCGCCGGATCAATTCCGTAGCCCTGATCCGCTACTTCGACCCGCATCCGCCCCTCCTCCGTCCGCTGCGCCCGCAACTCGATCGGCTTGCCGTCAGCCGAGTACTTGGCCGCGTTGCTGAGCAGGTTTCGTAGCACTTGCCCCAATCGCTGCGGGTCCGCCCGAACTCGATCCTGCCCGCTCAACCGTGTCGTCACCGGATGGTCCCCCGGCAAGGTGGTCGCGAAGGCCGCTGCTTCTCCGAGCAGTACCCCGAGGGGCACCGGCCGCATCTGCACCGCGAAGTCGTCCCGCTCCACCTGCGCCATGGTCTGCATATCGTGCACGAGGGTAGTGATCAGCTCGGTCTCCGCCCGAATCGCCGCCACAGCATCGGCTTGATCCTCCCGGCTCAATTCGCCGGTCGCCAGCATCGCCGCAAACCCCCGGATCGCGGCCAGCGGTGAGCCCAATTCGTGGGCGACCATGGCCGTGAAATCGGCTTTCAGGACCGCCAGTTCGGCCAGCCGGTGGGAGTACTCGTGCTCGGCCACCAGCAGGATTTCCCGCTCGGCCGCGATCCGCCGCAACTCCAGGACACCGCCGACCGCGATCGCCGCGGCGAACGCCAGCCGCAGCACGTTCGCGCTGGTCAGGACCGGGGTGAAGGCCCATGGCCAGAAGAGGTTGTAGAGCTGGGCACCGGCCAGGAGCACCATGGCAACGGTGAGCCAGCCCCCGAGCACCCGCCGCGAGGAGTGCCGGACGAGTCCCACCACGGTAATCACCGCTAAGCCCAACGGGATGCTGGAGAGGACCCAGTGCCAGCCGGTCAGCCCCTGAAGGGGCACATCCCCACTGAGCGCCGCCTCTTCCAGGCTGGTGATATGTACCAGTGCCGGCAAATGCTCCGATTGGGTGACCGCCACGACGCCGAGCACGCTCACGGCGGTGACGAGCGCGAAGGCCCGGCGCGTGAAGTGCGGCGGGTTCGCCGGTAGGATCCCGATCGCGAAGAGCCCACCGGAAATCGTCCAGGTCACCAGTGCCGCGTACATGGCTTGGTTGAGATCGGGACTGGCTTGGAGAAGGAGGCGAAGATCGCCAAATGCGAGACCGCCGATACCCAGGACTACAAAGCCGGCTGCGAACCAGCGGAGACGCTGTCCCGCCCGGCTGTCGGGAAAGAGGATCAACACTAGGGCACCAAAGAGGCGAGCCATGCCGGACGCGGCCTCTACCCCCTCGGCAGCAGTTGGCGAGATCACCACAAACCGGGCCTGCTGGACCGTCAGGATCACCACTGCCCAGGCTAGGATGGCAACAGCAAGACCAGCCGCCACGAGCAGCATGGTCCGGTCGCTGCCTCGCTCGAGCCGATGATCCTGGTCTGCCGGGCTGCCAGCGGTGGACACAGCGACGCCAGCCGGACCACGCCAATCCCGGCCGGCTCTGGACCTGGTCTCGCCTTTCGCCAAGGTTGCCCCGATTTCCGCTTTTGAAGCTTCCTTCGGCATTAGCTTGTCGTTCGCTGCGCACGGCGCATTCAGCGTATCCTAGGAAAGACTGGCGCCTGCTCTTGTGTCGTATGATCGCGCAACGCGAGCCGGAAGACCTGAGCACGTAACGTCGTTCCGATCGGGCGCGGATAATGATCATCAGCAGTCGCCCACATCGTCACGAACGGCCGAGGAGATCTCGGCGATCACCCGCAAGCTGGTAATCCAACCGGATGTGCCGTCTCTTACCCACCACGGGTGCATGAACCTCACTCCGGTTCCAAAGGCGCTTACGCGTTGCATTGCCGAACACGGAAAATACCATGTTCAAGCTTCAAAAGTATGCCTTCTCCCGGCAATGCTCGTCTAGGCTGTCTTCAGGGTCCACGTCATCATGTACGCTCTATATTATCATATCATGGTCGTATTCATCGCGAGATCCCGCCATGACCACCAGATACCGGCAATGAGCGATCCGTCAACCTCCGGGATACGCCAGACAGGCAAATAGGAGCGCGCGATGCACCATCCGGAAATGCCGATCCAACGACAGCGAACCTGCCGGATTTAGTACGCTATGGGGCGACGGCCCCGTGCGATAGCCAGCAAACGCGGCTGAAGTGAGAATCAGCGATGACCGACGAGCGACCGGACACTTCCCCTCAATGGAGCGAACACACCGCCTACCACGAGGCCGGCCACGCGGTCACCGGCTATATCCTTGGCCGGAACTTTTTCTCCGTATCGATCACCTCCGAGGGGCGTTCGGCAGGGCGCTGTTATTTTGCCCCCCGCCCCGAAGAGTTCAACCCCTGGAACCGAGACTCAACAACACGGAGATGGTTGGAGATCGACGTGATCACCGATCTCGCCGGCGGGATCGCGGAACGAATAGCGACGGGTGTCGATAACCTGCAGGGAATGGCCGCGGATGTCTACTCGGCGATAGATACGACAACATTCGTAACCAACAACGAGACGCAACGGCTGGCCTACCTGGCGTGCGCCGAGGAACGGGCCGAGTCGATCCTCCGCCAGCACTGGGCAGCGGTCCAGGCACTGGCCGACGCGCTCTTACGGCTCGGCGAGATCGAGTATCCCCAAGCACGAGCCATTATCGAGAGCACCCACTCCGGTTAGATCACCCGGCATATCGGCGCTGGGGAAGCTTCTCTCGGCAACCACCGCACCAATTCACGAGAATAGCCCCATAGTCCAGCCTGCCGTAACACCAGGAGAAAGAACTCAGGTATCAGGAACTCCAGACGCCGGTGGAATAGCGCGCGGCGAGACCGCCGCAGGAGGAACAGCGGGCTTCGATATCGTTCCCAGCGCGCTTCAACCGGACTGACCGCAGGCCGGGATGATCCCGCCCACAGCCCGCGCACACGGTCGGCTCCCAGTCATTACGGGCCTGACCGAGATCGACATAGTCACCCCTGCTCCGCCGAGCGGAACGAGCGCTACGGTCGAAGCTGGGATCCACCTCCGCCATATGCCCATCGTCGCCTCTCATGACCAATCCTTCCATGGCATGCTCGCCAGTCCTGCTTCGAGCCAGGCGCGAGGTCACGGCGACTGGCCGGGGCTCCGGCCAAGGCACTACCCAACCCAGCTCATGCATCCGCCGTCTAACCCGACATCCAATGGAAAGAGCCACTTAGGATTCTCATATACCGGGAGGCCGTTGGTATGTCAAGTCACTCCGCCCGGCTCGCGGCCAGGCCCTTCGCGGCATAGCACTCGCCAGCGGCATTACAATTCCCGGATGGGAGGGCACTCCGGCCGGTACCATTGCATTCCCCGGAGCCGTCGCCGCTGGATTGGACCGCGAAATGTTGGGACAGGATCGCTCCATCGATGATCTGCTGGACAGGCTCCGGAGCGGCTCTTCGCTCGACCGGCGCCAGCTTGCCCAGGAGATCGCGGCGATGCCGGGGCGGGCAGCGCTCGTTGACGAGCTGCTCCCGTACCCCGAGGCGCGACGCTGGCTGCGTGGCACGCTGCTGGACCAACTCGACCAGGACGAGGCGGCCAGACTCGCCGGCCATCTGCTGGAATGGCGTGAGGATTTCGCCGCTAACCACCGCGACCGGACGACACCGGCAGTCATCAGCTATCTTCCGATCGACACCCTCCGCCAGCATGCGGCAATCCTAGCCGGCAGCAACGCGGCGAGCGCGTTTTGGGAACGATTGGCGGCGGAAGGGGCCGAAACCCTGATCTCGGCCGCGATCACCGTCTTCACCACCGGCGAGCCGTCCGCCCGCGAGACCACCCTCCATCTGCTCCTGCTCGACCCGTACAGCCCGCTCCGCCTTTCACCCGGCGACCAGAGCCGGCTGCTTGCGGCGGCACTCAATGATCCAGATGAAGAGGTCCGGGGTCTCGCGGCGGAATTGGTAGCCGAAACCGACCCGGACCGGCTTCTCCACGACCAAGCACGGTGGACACGCGACCCGAGTGAGCGGGTGCGAATGGCAGCATGGGACGTCGCATTCGTGGCCAGCATCGAGCAGGCGGCCGAAGAGGCAACCCTCCTGCTCAGCGACGAGGCAGCGCCGCTGGCCGCGCGACGAAGCGCGCTCATCGCCCTGGGCGATTACCTGCCAACCCCGCAGTTCGCCCCGCTGCTGGCACTGATGGTGGTCCACCCAAACCAGGAACTAGCCGAGGATGCCGGGGATCTCCTCTGGACACGCCATCGAACTCCGATCGCTGCCCAGGCCGCCGCACAAAGCCCACATGCCGCCGTCCGGGAGATCGCTCAGCGGCTCCTCCATCCAGATCTTGGCTCCCCAGCAGCCGGTGGTTCCCGTCCGGGCGCGCCTGGCGGGTATGACATTTATCAAGAGATGCTCAAGCTGGGGAAGAAGCCCGAGGAATAGCTCAGCCGGAAGATGAAGACCCGCCGGTGGCATAGACGCTCCGGTAGAGCGCATCGGCCGCATCCGGGCCGATCCCGAGGGGGACGAGATCCGCGTTCCGGGCCGTCACCAGGAGCCGCGCCAGGAACTCCAACACTTCCATCCGGCGGAAAGCCTCCGCGACGCTCGCGCCGACCGTCACCGCGCCGTGATTCTCCATCAGCACCACGCTCTCCTGCCCGATTCCCTGGGCTACCGCCCGGCCGAGATCGTCGCTGCCCGGCTGAATGTAAGGCACCCGAACGATCCGTCCGAGGTAGAGGACCGGCTCTGGAATCAGGTCAGTCGGCAGATCGAGGTTGGTGCAGGCCGCCAACGTCGCGTAGGGCGGGGACAAGTGGATCACGCTCTGGACATCCGCCCGGAGCTGGTAAATGCGTCGATGGACCTGAATTTCACTAGACGCCTCCGTCGGCGTCTCTTCCGGGGCGTCGCCGATACCGCAGAGGATCAGGTCATCCTGGCTTAGGGTGTCGAGCATGGTGCCACGGGCCGTCATGATGAACCGGTCAGCGGCCACCCGTGCGCTCATGTTCCCGCTGGTGCCCCAAAGTAGCCCGCGCTGCCCGGCAAGCCGACCGGCCGCCACCAGCGCATCGCTGGGCCGCATCCGCGCCAGCATCACGTGCTCCTTTCGTTCCGCTGCTTGCCCCACCAGGAATGGAGTATAGCCGAAGCCGGGCACCAACTCGCCGGTCGGTTCCTGTTCGTCCAGGTGAACCGGACACCATTGATGATCGAGAGGGAATCACGAAAAGATCGTCTCAGATTGAAAATACGTGCTAGCACGAGGTGGTTGTGGAACCGAAATGATTTGCAGGCGTTCAGCAAACGTGATATAAGACTCTGAGTTCAAGACTGTACGTACAGACCAAGGAGGGGACACGAAACAGTAGGGAAAGGAGAGTTGTTTGGGGAGGGGAAAATCGGCGGGGAATGCCCGCCGAATTGGGGCGATGCTGGTGTTTCTCCTCGCCGCGCTGCCGCTCACAACCGGCGCGGCACTTGCGGAGAATCAAGACGCAACCGCTTCCTATGCCACCACGCCGACCACCTACTCGGTAACGTTTCGCGTCTTTGCCCACCGGGAAGGGCTTGTCGGCCACACCACCGCCAACGGCCATGTGATCCAAGAAAACGACCATTTCGTCGCGCTTCCCTGTCGTTGCGTGCTGTCCAGCAAAGACGGGCATGAATTCGAGGTCAAGATCGAGTACAACGGCCGGGCAGCGATCGCGCCGGTCTGGGATGTCGGCCCCTGGAACATCGATGACAATTACTGGGATCCGCCCGAGCAACGGAAATGGTCCGGGATCCCCCAGGGAGTGCCGGAAGCGGCTGCGGCATTCACCAACGGGTACAACGGCGGCTTGGATGGCTCCGGACGGGAGGTGCGGAGCCCGGCGGGAATCGATATCGGTGACGGCACCTTCTACGACCTTGGCATGACCAGTTCCGATTGGGTTAATGTCACGTTCCTCTGGACCCACCCGTCGATCGAGCAACTCCCGCCGCTCCCAGCCGGCTATGAAGATATTCCGACGAGCTTCTTCGGCCAGCGGCCGCCCCTGGACCCAGTCGGGCCAAAGACGGGATACACCTACTTCCCGGAGACCGGCCACAACGTAACGGGCCCGATCCTGGAGTACTGGTCCAACCTGGGCGGATGGCGGAATCTCGGTCTTCCGATCACAGAACTCTTCCGCGAGATCCAGTCCGATGGCAGCATCCGGTTCGTCCAGTACTTTGAACGCTCGATCCTCCAGTACATCCCGCCAGAAGATGGCGGGCCGGCGCTGAGTTCTGATCTGGTCGGCTACAGTGCTACCGTGCCGCCAAGCGCCCGCGCTCCGATCGGGCCGTTCGAGTCTTCGAACGATCACTGGTACTTCCCGCAGACCCAGCATTCGCTCAACTACGGGTTCAAGCAGGAGTGGGCCAGCCACGGCGGGTTGGCCACGTTCGGCTATCCGATCACCGAGGAGTTTTCGGGGGTGACATCGGACGGGCGGCCCTATGTGGCCCAGATCTTTGAACGCGCCCGCTTCGAGTGGTGGCCGGACAAGGTCGGGACCGGCGAGGAGATCACCCACGGCCTCCTGGTTGTCGAACTGATGCGCGAGGCTGGCTGGATGAAATAGGGCACCGGACATCGCGGTATGCGACATGCAGATCATCGCGGCACCTACACATCCCGTAGACGGTGCCCGGCGGCATCACGACGATCGTTCCGTATGGAAGGAGCAAGCGATGGCGGCATGGCTCGACATCTGGGGTCCGGCCGATGAGGTGATCGCTGGCGGCCCGGCGATATTCGCCACCCAACGCGGGACCGGTGACATCTGGCAATACGCCGGCGAACTGGACGACTGGAAGCAGATCGGCGGCCCTGGGAACATGTTCGCGGTCAGCTTCAGTTACGAGGATGGGCAATACGTGCCCGTGCTGTTTGGGCTGGCCACGGACAGGCGGGCAGTGTACCAATACAGCGGCACCCCGATGCAATGGGAACGAATTGGTGGGCCGGCCGACCGGCTCTGGGGCAGTGGCCCCTACCTCTGCGCGACCGAACCCGGCAGTGGGAACCTCTGGCAGTACACCGGGACTCCGGAGCAGTGGACGCAGATCGGCGGCCCTGGATTCATGTTCACCCAGTCGCGCCATGGCTTATTCGGACTCTCCCCGGATAAACAGGCGATCGTCTACTACACCGGCATGCCCTTGGAATGGGTATCGGTCGGCGGGTCGGCCGGTCAGATTATTGGGAGTCTTTTCAGACTCTTCGCGACAGATCCGGATACCGGAGATCTCTATGAGTATGACGGGACTCCCGGGAATTGGACCCGGATCGGCGGACCAGCGAGCATGTTCGCGGCCTGCAGTGCTGAACTCTTCAGCCTGGCCCCG
>JAICPP010000113.1 GCA_025929805.1 Gemmatimonadales bacterium
CAGAGCACGGATCCCGCAAAACGCCGGGAGCCGGTCACCTACTACTACCGGTCTGGCCCAATCGGCGATGTTTTCCGGGCTTTTCCCCCGACTCCTGGGCGTCGAGTGGCTGTGATTGGCCTCGGCGCCGGTGGATTGGTCGCGTATGCCGGCGCCGGCGAGGAGTGGACCTTCTACGAGATCGATCCCGACATTGCCCGGGTCGCCCTGGACACCAACTACTTCACCTACCTGAAGGACACCCCGGCCAAGGTGCGAGTAGTTCTGGGTGACGGCCGCCTGTCCCTGGCTAACGCCCCGGACAACCACTACGATCTGATCGTGCTCGATGCGTTTAGCTCGGATGCAATCCCGGCCCACCTGCTTACCCTGGAAGCACTGTCGGTGTATCGCAGCAAACTTTCGAAGACGGGTGTTCTCGCCTGGCACTTGAGCAACCGGTATCTCGACTTGGAGCCGGTGCTGGCCCGCCTGATCCAAGCCACCGGCCTTGCCGGGCTTATTCGCACCAACACCGATCGCACCCCGGAGCTGGAAGCCGCCGAGGGGTACCCATCCATCTGGGCTGCCCTAGCTTCGAATCCTTCGTATCTGGGTGGGCTGAGCAACGACATGCGGTGGCGCTCTTTGCGCACTCGCGAGAACGTGGCTCTCTGGACGGATGACTTTTCCAACATCTTCGATGTTTTCATCTGGTCCATTCCACGCTTTGATGCGGGAAATAGCCAAACCAAGGCTCCTCGTCGGTCTCCGGGTAATTGATGGATACCAGAGGTCCTCGACGGTGGTACACGGGGGCCGACAGCAAAGCGATTACGTGGTTGGTCGTCGGGGTGACTTTCGTGATCAGCCTGCGACTTGGGCTCTATTTCTGGGCGGGAGAGACTGAGAACTTCCTTACAGACTTCGATCTGCTTTACCACTCAGCCGTTAATCTCACCCGTGGTCTGAATCCCTATGATCACATACCCGCCCACCTTCATTACCGAGCTGTTTTACCCACTTCCTGCCGTAAATAATCTCGGTTCCGTTTACGGTACTTCCCCTTCCGTGCGCTCGCGTCGCTTTCGACATCGCGATCGCTGCCGCCTTTGCCTACGCACTCTGGCGAGCTCGTGGTAGCTACGCCCTGCTCGCGCTCTTGTCGGGGGCCTTCATCTATACGCTGCGAGCTGGGAATACCACACTCTTGGTTACGGCCGCGGCCCTCATTCCCGTGTGGGGATTTCTGCTCCTGGTGAAGCCGAATACCGGACTTCAACTCTTCTTAGCGCGGCCATCAGACCAGCGTTCATTGGGGTCCTGATTCTTCTCGCCTTCAGCGTGATTCTCATACACTCGTGGCCCTGGATTGGGTGGCTGCCTTACGACAGCAGACTGGTCACCTTCGACCGCCTATTATCCGCCCGTTCGGATTTCTCCTGCTGTTGGCGGGATTACGCTGGCGGACAGCAGAGGGACGGCTCCTCCTTGCCACCGCGATTATTCCGGCGCACAGTCTCCCTCACGAGCTCGTGCCTTTGGCCCTCATCCCGGCGAACCGGACCGAGATGACGATCTACGCGGTGGGAACATGGCTCACTGTGCTCTGGGCGACCAGCGTGCAGGTTAACGAACTCGGCTTGCCGATCACGGTGGAGCGTACCTGGCCCGCTCTCTTACTGATGGGTTACCTGCCGATGCTCTTCCTTGTGCTCCGAACCCACCCGATTCCCAATACCGAATCCGGGGCGCAGAAAAAGGGGGAAAGGTTCGTTCCGTTTCGAATTTCGAGGAACTAGCGCGATGCTCGATGTTGGTGCAATTTCCACCTTAGTTCCGCTAACCCCCGACAGCAGCATTGCGGCACTACACAGTACCTGCACTTCAACTTGCAGCAGGGGCCGTGGCCCGAACGCCTGATCTATCCATTGTAATTCCGGCATACAACGAAGCCTCTCGAATCGAGCCTACGATTCGGGACATTGTAGCCTATTGCCGGCAGGGTCAGCGGGTTTTCGAGCTGCTGCTGATCGACGACGGGAGTCGCGATGATACCAGCTCCATCGGTCGGCGACTCGCCGAGGAATTTTCGGAGCTCAAGCTCATTCGCCTTGCTGCAAATCAGGGAAAGGGTTTCGCGGTCCGAACCGGGGTTCTCAATGCCATCGGTCGAGTCGTACTGTTTGCCGATGCAGATGGGTCGACGCCGATCAGTGAGATCGAGCGGTTGGAAAGTGCCCTCGAGGCGGGTGCCGACGTGGCGGTAGGCTCGCGGCAACGCAGGGCTGCGGGAGTCCAGGTCAAGGCAAAGCTCCATCGCCGGCTCATCGGACGCACCTTCCACTTTCTGGTCGAGTCGCTCGCCAATCCAGGAGTCAAGGACACGCAGTGCGGTTTCAAGCTGTTCCGTTCCGAGGTCTCCCACGACCTCTTCTCGCGCATGCGTATGAACGGGTTCAGCTTCGATGTCGAGGTGCTGGTCATGGCTCGGCGGCGAGGGTACCGCGTAGCCGAAGTTCCAGTAAACTGGACGCACCAGCCAGGGTCCAAGGTGCGGTTGGCCGTGGATTCCTTCCAGATGGCTGCCGATCTGTTCCGGATCCGGGCCCTTTGTATCAAGGGTGAGTACGAGATTCCCCATCTCGCTCGCTAGAGCCAACAGGTCGAGGTCGGGTCCAACGTCCATTGAGCGGATGACTGTTCACCCGGCCGATTCCGCCGGGGCCGAGACACTCGAGATCATGCAGGCGGCGCCCCGTTACAACCGGTGGCAGTACCGCCGAGTTGCGCCTTATCTGGGCCGGCGTATCTGCGAGGTTGGTTCCGGGATCGGCAACATGTCCACCCTGCTCCTGGACGGTGCGCCCGAGTTGCTCGTCCTCACCGATACTGATTCCTATTATTGCGAAACCCTGCGGGATCGCTTCACCGGGCGCCCCAATGTGGTCGTGGAGACACTCACGCTTCCCGACCCAACGGCCCGGGCGCGATTTCAGGAATTCGACCTCGATACCGTCGTGGCCCTCAACGTCGTCGAGCACATCCCGGACGACATCGAGGCGATCCGGTCAATCGCAACGATGCTCCGGCCCCATGGTCGAGCGGTCGTTCTCGTGCCGGCACTCCCGGCCTTGTTCGGCTCGCTGGACCAGGCGCTGGGACATCACCGGCGATACACGCGAGAGAGTTTAAGCAGGAGCATGTGTAAAGCGGGTCTCCGAGTAGAACAGATATTCTATTTCAATCTGGTAGGAACGTTCGGTTGGTGGCTCAACGCACGGGTTCGAAAGGTTCCGCGCATTCCCGTGAGACAATTGCGGTATTTCGATAAATTGGTGCCGATCCTGCGGACGGAGGACTTCGTGCCTCTGCCCTTTGGTCAGTCCCTGATTGCCATTGGAGTCGTCGGTGGGTGATTCGATCCGTCTGTCCGTGCTCATTGCCGCCTATAACGAGGAGCGAACCATCGCCAGCGTGGTAGAGCGGGTAAGGGCGGTTCCCCTGGACATCGAGATCGTCGCGGTCAATGACGGCTCCACCGACGGCACTGGTGCTGCCATCGACAGCTTGCGAGCGGAGGGGAGAATCGATCTCGCGTTACATCATTCTCGGAACCGGGGGAAGGGCGCCGCGCTCCGGACAGGTATCGCCGCCGCGTCGGGAGACGTCATCGTGGTGCAGGACGCGGACCTCGAATACGATCCTCAGGAGATGGTCCGAATGCTCCAGCCGATAGCCCGAGGCGATGCGGATGCAGTGTTCGGGTCCCGCTTTCTCGGCGGCGAGCATCGGGTGCTTTACTTCTGGCACTCGGTGGGCAACAAGTTGCTGACCCTCCTGTCAAACATGCTCTCCAATCTGAACCTGACTGACATGGAGACCGGATATAAGATGATCCGAGCTCCCTTATTGAAGTCACTGGTCCTCACCAGTGATCGATTTGGCTTCGAACCGGAGGTGACTGCCCGCCTGGCTCAGGCTCGCGCCCGGGTATGGGAGATTGGTATTTCGTACTCCGGACGCACCTATGCCGAAGGCAAGAAGATCAATTGGCGGGACGGTGCCGCCGCCGTCTGGCACATCATCCGCTTCAATCTGGTACGCCCGGCGGCTCCCACGACTCATCCCACCAATGCTCCGTCGCCCGCGACCGAGCCGCTGATTGGCGAATCTCTTCAGCGCTAGCCCGCCTCTCACCAATGGCTTATTAGACGCCGCTGAGGATCAGCGTTCTTCCTCCCCCCTCAAGCGTCTTGCAATCGGCCTGCTTCTATTCGGCGCTTTCGTAAGAGTCGTCGGCTTCCTTCAGAACGCGTCCCTGAATGGCGATGAAGCCATGCTCGCCTTGAGCATCGGGAAGCGCTCTTTCGGTGAGCTGCAGCTGCCACTCGATTATGGCCAGCTTGCCCCGGTGCCCTTTCTCTGGGCGGAGCGACTCATCACTCTGATCGCCGGCGTGTCGGGGTACACACTTCGGATAATTCCGCTGGTGGCCGGCGTGGTGCTGCTCTGGGTCGTGTACCGGCTGACCGATGAACTTCTCGGCCAAGTTCAGGCCGTCGTTGCCCTTGCGCTCTCGGCTACCTCCTATCCGCTCATGCGCTACTCGGTGGAGGTCAAGCCCTATATAATCGACGGCGTCGTTTCCGCACTTCTGATCTGGATGGCGGTACGGCTTGCAAGCGACTTGGAGAATCGTCGCAAATGGGCACTGTTCGGGCTTATCGGATCGGCCGGAGTGCTCCTTTCGAACCCTGCTCTCCTGGTGTGTGCAGGTGCCGCCGCGGGCCTGGTGGCTGCAGTGGTGAGAAGTCGGCGACCACGCCTGCTGACCTACGTCGCAGTGCTGGGTTTGGTTTGGGTCTCCATCTTTACAGCCGCCTACGCAAGGTGGTACGCTCCCAATGCAACCGCACCATACATGCAGGAGTTCTGGGCCGGGAACCTCTTGCAGCCCGGAAGACCGGACTTCGCTGCTCGGCTGTGGTCCGGTTTTGCAGAGCTCTCCTGTACGCTGACCTGCTGGCGAGGGGTGGTTGACCTCTGGCCAATGCTATTGGCCCTGACCATCATGGGTTTGATCACTGTTTCACGAGCACATGGGCCTCCGTACGGGATTCTCCTAGTCGGGCCCATTGCCGCTACTTTTTCAGCTTCGCTGCTGGGGCGTTATCCCCTAGGCACTCGACTCCTGCTCTTCTGTGCTCCCATCCTCGCGGTACTCACGGCTGCAGGTGCCGTAGCGGTAGCCACGGGGGTCGAACGCAGCTGGCCCAGGCTTCGAGCCCGGTGGATCCTGCTAGTCCTGGTGTATCCCTCTCTGATACTCGCCGCGGCACTCGCCTTTGCAGCCCCCTCTGATTGGGGCTTTCGCGGCACCGAGGTCCAACCCTTGGCCGAACTTTACCAAATACGGGGTGCGGGTGAGCCGGTCTACGTATTTCCTCGGGCGGTCCCCGCCTGGGTGTTTCACACTACGGACTGGAGCGCCCCGGATACCTCGAGGCTTACCTGGGTGGCCCAAGTCGCGGGCCCGAACGGCCCGGGCTCCATCAATGGTCCGAGCAGGGGAACCCGGCATTTCAGGCCGGGACATGCGCTGGTCTACTCCTCCGAAGTAGGTAAGGAGCTCTACGGGACCTCGAGCGGTGTACAAGTAAGGAGGGGCCACCTCTCTTCGCTCCAGCCAGACTCAGGGTGGGCTGAAACTGAGGCCCGGCATATCCGCGAGGCTGCTCGACCATACATTTGGATGATCCTGGCCGACTACGCGCATGGACCACTCGACGAGCGTGCCATCCTGATGAAGGCGGTTACTGCCGCAGGTGGCGAGGTGGTGTTCACCAGCATTACTCCGGATGCCGTCCTCCTGCGGCTCCGCTTCTCTCCTGGGGCGAAAGACTCGGCACGTGCGGACGGCAATACAGGGATCGGGTCGGCTTTACGCTAGGATCTGGCGGGGAGTGTCTGACCGGCGGTGGCTCGCACTTGCCCTCCTGGTGGTCGTCCTGTTCCGGGTCGCCGCCTACGGCGTACACACCGAACTAGGCACCGATTTCGACCTGCTCTACTATGCGGCCGGCCACCTGCTCGCCGGGGATAACCCCTATCCGATTGTCCATCAGTGGTACCCCTACCCGCTCTTTTATCCGCTTCCGGCTGTTCTGGTGGCGATCCCGTTTACCATCCTCCCGGTGCAGTTGGCCCGGCCCGCGTTCGACATCTGCTCAGGCGGGTTATTTGCGTACGCACTGTGGCGCTACCGCGGCCCATACGCCCTCCTGGCACTGCTCTCGGGCGCCTATCTGCTCGCAGCCAAGCTCGGCCAAACGCCACCGATCCTGACTGCCGGAGGTCTGATTCCGGCACTGGGTTTCCTCCTCGCCGTCAAACCTAACCTCGGGCTCGCGCTGTTCGCAGCGCGACCGACGAAATCCGCCCTCCTTGGATTGCTCATTATTCTCGCGCTCAGTCTCGTGGTCTTGCCCTCATGGCCGGCGGATTGGTGGTCATCATTGCAACGGCGAAATGATCATCTCGTGAGTCCGATCAGGCGTCCATTCGGCTGGCTGCTATTGCTGGCCGGACTGCGGTGGAAAACGCCGGAGGGTCGGTTGCTGGTGGCCCTCTCACTTGTACCCCAGAATTCCCTTCCCTACGACCTGGTGCCCTTAACCCTCATTCCGCGAAATGCGGTCCAGATGGGTGTCTTCGTGGTCGGTTCCTGGCTGGCTGTGGGCGCCTTGGGTGCCAGCCTCGACCTCCCGGACCTTGCAGCCATTACCGCCAAGATCTGGCCAATAATGCTGGCAGCGGTGTACCTGCCAATGCTCTACTTCGTGCTTAGAGCTCCCGATCCCGAGGCTCACCGCCCCAGCAGCGAGGACGCGGTAAGTACCGAGCCGGGTCGGTCGTGGCACACTGCTCGGACGGACGGGTAGAGTTGAGGTACAGGTGGCGAGTCTTTGCTCTGCCGAGTCCGCAGCGGCCCGGGTCCTCACCGAGACAGCAGGTGAGAGATTGAGCAAGACTGTCAGGGAGTCGCAGTACCAGAGGTCCCAGTTTCCGTCCCTGACCATCTCGTGCGCCAGTGCCGATTCCCGGCGCAGCAACGCGAGAGAGATGTCACGCTGGCTCAGTCGGTTCCGCCAGCCAGGCTCCATCTGCTTGATCATTCGGTACTCCCGAAAGAGATCATCCCCGAAGAAATCGACACCTCCGTCGATGAAGATCTTCTGCTCGGGCCAGGCATAGATCAGATAACCTCCCCAGGTAAACTCATGAAAAAGACGCCCTCGAAGCTGCGCGCGCCGGGCCTGCGCCACCGCATCAACCGGAAAGATCGTCGGGTCAAAGTGATTTTGGATCGTTTGCAGGGATCCGATTCGGCCCTGTCCCAACCCAAGAGTGCAGAGCAAAGCCGCAACCCCAATGATCCAGGGAAGTGTCGTCGTCCGACCCGAGGTAACTCCGAAGCGGCTTCGCATTCCCCCTGGGTCGGGAAGTCGGCGCCAGGGCTCGTCAAGGTAGAAGGCCAGAACCGGCAAGGCCGTCAGACCAAACAGGGAAATGTTTCGCACCGAGCCGAGGGCAAATGCGGCGCCGGCACAAATCAGGAGCAGATGCGGCAGCGTCGGCCGGCGAGGATGCAGGGTGAGGGAAGCAAACGTGAGCAACAGAACGGCCAGGAAAACCCTCCCGCTGGGCTCGTGGAAATCGGGGGATGCGAACTCAGCGGTGTTATCCAGCATGAATGGCTTGTTGAAGAACTCCACTACGTGCCGGAGGAGGTCGAGTCCATGAGGGTTCAAGAGCGTAACCACCATGGCGGCCACGAGCGCGACGAGATAGTACCTGACGCTCCGCCTCCAGGTGACATCAGGCCCGGTCCAGACCAGCTCGGCTAGGCTGCCCATCAGATAGAGCGCGATCAGAATCCACCCATACACGAACCCGCCGTGGAGGTTGGCCCAAACGCCGAAGAGGACGCCGAAGTGCAGCACGGGCTTTTGGGGCGGTCGCTCGAGCAGACCCAGCAGGATGATGACGCCGAGGAAGGAAAAGAGGTGCGGACGAGCGATCCAATGCTCGACCCCAAGGGCGACAGCGATAGCAACGATGAGGCAGGCGAGAAGCGGATCCACTCCGCGACGAAGTAGGAATCGGGTCAGCAGAGCGTATGTCAGCGCGATCAGGAGACCAGCCAGGATTGCCACGGCTGGCAGCCCTCCCACTCGTTCGGCCAGCCCGTAAAGCAGTTGGCTTCCATACTCGAATCCCAGGAATGGAGCACCCGGTCGAGTGAAGGAGAACGGGTCGGTGCGAATGAGCGTGCCATGCTCGAGCATGTACCGGCCGTGAGCCAGGTGCCGCGCCACGTCGCCGTCGGACTTCAGGAGCGGCTTTTGAAGCAGGAGGGGCACCACCAACACCAGGAGCACAAATATGAGGGCCGTCGGCGACGGTGCGATGTAGCGCTGCCGCTGCTCGGATGCGGCGTCATGCTTCAGTGAACTCGTCTCACCTGCCAGCTGGTCAGCGGCCAACTTCTTAAAGCTCATGAGCTTGGAGGTGAAGGCAGGTGTTGCTGGGGTAGCGACCTGCGACTAATATAGGCGACGGCCTCTTAAGGCAGACCTTTTGCTCCGGCCGCCCTTCCTGATTCATCCCCGGAGTTTCCATGCTGGCGGGATGATGGCACTAGCGGACCCGAGTTCCGTGAGGTATATCATTGTTCGACCTTTTCCACATGCTCATGCTCCCAAGAGGTCACTGGCGCCGGCCTCAGATGGGTGCTATATCATGTACCGAACGAATCCCGCAGGACGAGAACCGCCCGCTGGCCCAAGAAGTTCTCTCGTCGGCTCCATGTTGAGGAACCGTCAAGGTGGTTTTTCCCCGTGTTGGGGGATCGACTTGTTTTTCTCTTGATTCCGTGATGTATAACCCAAACCGGCAGTGGAGGCGATGGATCGTATGAGAGAGCTCGCGAAGAAGTTTTGGAACGATGAGTCCGGACAGGGGCTCGCTGAATACGCTCTGCTGTTGGGACTCATTGTGATCGGCGTGGTAATCCTGATTCAGGGCATGGGGATTTCGATCAAGAAGATCTTCACCAAGGCCAATAGCGATCTAGGGACCGCTGCCGCCCAAGCCACTTGAGGCGTTCGCATGCCCGTAGCCGAGCATGCAGTAGTGTCGTATCCGTTGTAAAACATCGGTAAACACCAACCAGCACTGGAGGAAGCACCGTATGGTGGCATTGGCCAAGAAGTTTTGGAACGATGAGTCCGGGCAGGGACTCGCTGAATATGCCCTGCTGCTCGGGCTTATCGTGATCGGCGTGGTAATCCTGATTCAGGGCATGGGGATTTCGATCAAGAAGATCTTCACCAAGGCCAATAGCGATCTCGGGACAGCCGCCGCCCAAGCTACCTGAGGTAAGCTGGCATGACCCAGGCGGCGGCGAGCGTACTGCTTGTTGTGTTTGTGTGCACCGCTGCCTGGTGGGATGCGACTGCCAGTCGGATCCCTAACGGGCTGACACTGACGGGGCTCGCCGCAGCCTTGATTTTGAGAGCCCCGCTCGGTCTCGAACCCTTGCTGCACGGCCTCGGTGGGTCGGGAATCGCGTTTGGTTTGGCGCTGGTGTTCTATGCCCTCCGAGCGATCGGCGGAGGAGACGTGAAGCTATTAGCAGGCGTGGGCGCATTCCTGGGCTCCGGCGAAGTACTCGGGGCTTTGGGTCTGATCGCGGTATTGGGGGCCGCGTATGCGCTGCTGACAGTGAGCCTCAGGGGGCTTCTCCCGCTCCTGGTCTTCAACACGCTCGACCTGATCAAGTCGTGGCTCACGTTGGGACGAGCTGGTCCGGTTCGGAAGCTCGAATCGCCCAATGCGCTCACCATTCCCTACGGCGTGCCCATCGCCGCGGGGGCACTTATCTGGTGGTTCGGAGAAGGGGTCCGTCTATGAGCGGCCGTAGGTGGTTTGCGCGGTGCACCGGCAGGCGAGGACAAGCCCTTGCGGAGTTCGCCTTGGTGCTCCCGCTGATCCTCCTGTTCATCGCTGCCATCCTGGAGTTCGCGCGGGCATGGAACATCAAGCAGGCAGTGACCGACGCGGCCCGTGAAGGTGCCAGGTACACGGCAGTGATGGACGTTACCGTTACGATGGCCGATGTGGAGCAGATCATCGAGGATCGGCTGGCCCTCTCCTCGATCGAAGACAGCGACATCGTCATCTCCAGCGCCGATCCGGCATGCTCACCGGTCACCAACTGTTTTCACACCGAAGACGGTTACGGCAGA
>JAICPP010000063.1 GCA_025929805.1 Gemmatimonadales bacterium
CGTCCCGCTGCTCGGGCGCGGGTTCACCGCCGATGAAGAACAGCTTGGTGCCGATGCCCGCGTCGTGATGATCGGCCACCGGCTGTGGCAGACGCGATTCGACGGCGCATCAAGCGTACTCGGTGCAGATATCAGCCTCGATGGTGTGCCTCTGGCCGAAGCGGGTCGGGATGCCAAGCGCCGGATCGGCTTCCTTGCCGAGAACAACCCGTTGTACGTCGAGATGCTGGTCTGCGAATACCTGGACTTCGTGGCCCGACTCCGCGAGCTGGTCGGGACCGAACGAGCCCGGGCGATGGATGAGGCGGTGGCGGCCACGGGGATCGAGTCGGTGTTCAACCGTCCGGTGGGCGAGCTGTCCAAGGGATTCCGCCAGCGGGTGGGTCTGGCTGCAGCCATCCTGCATCGTCCCGACCTTCTGGTGCTGGACGAGCCAACGGAAGGTCTCGATCCTAACCAGCGGGTAGAAATTCGGCGGCTGATCAGCCAATTGGGTCGAGAACGGACCGTGATGCTCTCCACTCACGTCCTGTCCGAGGTGCAGTTCACCTGCTCCCGGCTTCTCATCATCAATCGGGGGAAGATTGTGGCGGATGGGGCAGTGGATACCCTGGTGGGCCAAGCCACGGCAGGCGTGCGGATCAGTGTGGAGGCGGCCGGGTCTCAGGTGGAGAACCGACTCGCCGGGCTGGAGGGTGTTCGCGGGGTGGAGCGGCGGGAATCCAGCAATGGACGGGTCAAACTCAGCATTACCGCCGTTGGCGAAGATGTTCGTCCCCGAATTTTCGAATTGGCCAAGTCGGAAGGCTGGGTGTTGTACGAGCTGCACCAGGAGGCCGGCAGCCTCGAGGATCTGTTCCGGCAGCTCACCGCGGGAGAGGCAGTATGAGCCGGATCTGGACGGTGGCACGGCGCGAGCTCAAGGCGTTGTTCGATCACCCCACCGCGTACGTCCTGCTGGTGGTCTTCCTCGGAGTGAACGCGTTTTTGTTCTTCCGGCAATCCTACCTCGCGGGATCGGCAGGTCTCCGGCCCATGCTCGATCTCTTGCCGTGGGTACTGCTCTTCTTCGTCCCGGCAGTCACGATGCGGGCCGTGGCAGAGGACAGTCGTAACGGAGTCCTCGAGGTCGTGCTGGCTCAGCCGCTCACCGAGCTCGAGCTACTCGCGGGGAAGTACCTGGGGAGCGTGCTGTTCCTCTGGATCGCTCTGGCTCTTACCCTTCCGATTCCATTGGCGCTCAGCCTCGGAGCAGAGCTCCAGTGGGGCCCCATCGTAGCGCAATACATCGGGTCGGCACTGCTCGCTGCGGGCCTCGCCGCGGTGGGCCTCTGGGCCTCGACTATTGCTTCCAGTCAGATGACCGCCTTTATCATCGCGGTGGTCGTCATGTTCGTCCTCGTCCTCGTGGGCCTGAATCCGCTGGTGGTGGGCCTGCCACCTACCCTGGGCGCGATCGCAGCGAGGCTCGGCGTGTTGTCCCACTTCGACAACATCGGCCGCGGAGTGATCGATCTGCGCGATGCGATCTACTTCGTGTCGCTCGCAGGGGTCTTTCTCGCCCTCGCCTATGGTGCCCTGGCCCGGCGCAAGCTGGCACCTGGCGGCGGAGCGGCCCGGCGGCTTCGGCTAGGTGTCGGGCTCCTCGTTGCCACCCTGGTGGTGGTAAACCTGCTGGGGAGCTACATCCGCGGGCGGCTCGACCTCACGCCGGGTAACGCGTATACGCTCTCACCCGCGACCGAACAGATCGTATCCGATCTGGACGACATCGTCACCATCAAGCTGTTCGCGTCGAAGGAGCTACCGACCGAAGCAGCTCTGCTGAAACGAGACGTGGACGATCTGCTCCACGATCTCAGATCGGCGGGAGACGGGAAGGTACGGATCGTCCAACGAGATCCGGCGGAGGACGAGGTCGCTCGCCGGGACGCGCAAGGGCTTGGTATTCAGCCGGTGCAGTTCAACGTGATCGGACAAGCCGAACTGCAAGTCAAGGAGGGATATCTCGGCATTGCCGTGCAGCAGGCCGATGCCAACGAGACCATACCATTTGTGTCTCGCAGTGATGATCTCGAGTACCGAATCGTCTCCGCTATTCGCGCACTGACCCGCACCAAGAAACCGGTTGTCGGTCTCGTCACGGCCGATCGCCAGCCGGATGCCGGGTTTTCGGCCCTGGAGCAGCAGCTGAGCGGAGCATACGATGTGCGCCCCATGTCGCTGGGCGACTCCGGACAGATCGCCAATGATGTCACGCTGTTGGTACTGGCCGGCAATCCTGATTCACTGCCGGCGGGGCAGCTCAAACGACTCAATGGGTTTTTCGACCGGGGAGGTAGTGCGCTGGTGCTGGCGAGCGGAATGGAGCTTTCACCTCAGATGCCGATGGCCATGCCGAAGCCGGTGGCTTGGAACGCAGCACTCGGGCGGTTTGGGGTGACCATTCGGAACGACATGGTGTACGATCTCCTGGCGAACGAAATCGTTCCGGTGCCAAGTCAGGTGGGACGAGTACTTCGCCAATATCCGTTCTTTGTACGGGCGGCCAGTACGGGGAGATCGGTCATCAATCAAGAGGTGAATGACGCCTTGTTCACTTGGGCCAGCAGCATTGACACAACTGCGGGCTCCAGCCGCACCATTACCCCGCTGTTCGTTACCAGCAGGGCGGGGGGCGTGGCTACGGGAGAAACGATGGTGGACCCCAGCCGCGATTTCCCGCAGACCGACCTGAAACCCCGACTGCTCGGTGTCCAGGTGGTGGCCCGAAAGGCTGCTCCGGACAGCGCCAGCGCAGGCCGGGCGATCGTGATCGGAGATTCCGACTTTGCCGGCGATCGCAGTGCGCGTGGCGCGCCGGAGAACCTGGCCGTAGCGCTGAATGCGGTAGACTGGCTGGCACAGGATGAAGCGCTCATCGGCATCCGGGCCAAGGACCGGCGGCCACCGCCACTCGTATTCACCAGCAACGCGGTTCGCCAAGGCGTCAAGTATTCCAACCTGATTGGAGTGCCTCTGCTGGTGGCGCTGCTGGGCCTGATCCGGCTGACGCGGCGGCGGCGGAAGACGCGTGAGCCCTACCGGCCACTCGTTCCCAGCCAGGCGAGGGCAGCATGACATCCAAGCAGCTGCTCCGACTGGCCGCGGTCCTCCTTCTGGTGCTGGTGCTCTGGGGCGCCGTGGCTCTAGCGAGCCGCCGGGGCTCGGAGACCGGGAGCATTATTCCGAAGGTCGATACGTCGAGAGTCGACACCGTGGCGATCGCCGGCCCGGCCGATACGGCAACGCTGGTCCGAACCGGCAGCAAGGAGATCCCCTGGCGAGTGAACGGCCACCCAGCCGACACCCAGGTAGTGAGGGAGCTGCTCGCTGGGCTGGCCGCACCCGATGCAGGCTCCGAACTGGTTGCTCAGAATCCTGCATCACATGCGCGACTTCAAGTCACGGACGATAGCGGGAAACGGGTTCGAGTGGTGGAGAAGGGCCGTACCCTCCTCGACCTCGTGGCGGGCAAACGGACCACGGACGGAGAGGGAGTTTATGTCAGGCGTCCTGGTGAGCCGGCGGTGTATGCGCTCGGGGGAGACCTGGCTGGAGCGATTACCCGCGGTGCGGACGAGTGGCGCAATCATATGATTGCCGGCGTACGCACCGACAGCGTGTGGTCGATCGAGATCCGTCGGGGTAGCCGCCCGTACACATTGCGCAGAAAAGACAGCGGTTGGGTGTTGGCGTCTGGTGCCAGTGCCGATTCGGCCGCCGTTGCCGGGCTGTTGGAGCGCTATCGCGAAATCAGAGTCGACGGGTTCGGCGCCAAAGCGCAGCTGGACTCGCTTCGCTTCTCCAAACCGAGGCGTGCGGCACGGCTGCTCGATCAAGACGGTTCTCCTCTGCTCAGTCTGGCCTTCGATTCCATCTCCAGTGGGATGTGGGTGCGGGTAAGCAAGGCGGACAGGCGGACGGGCGGGCGGGCGGAGAACGAGGCGTTTCGGTTAGACAACTGGACTGCCGATCAGCTCACCCCGGCTGATAGCAGCTTACGGAAGAAGTAGGCGAGTGGTCAGGCGGTCGGCGTAAGCTTTCCAACAAGACTCGGATTTCGGTGGGCCCCGGGATTGCTTCAGCGATTCGCGCTCGCAATGACTCGGTTCACCTTACTGCTTCGCTGCCCCCCCGATCCGATAAGATGCCCCTGCCTGAACGAACCGGCCGCTGGCCGGAGTGAAATGCAGCTCGGTCACCGGCTCTGACTCGTTGCGGAGTCGTGAGGTGGTGGCAAACTGAGCCTCGTTCCAGTCGACATCGAACAGATTATCGGCCGAGAGCACCAGATCAGGCGGGCTGAGCCGCAAGGTGGAAAACAGCTCTGCTACCGTATGGCCCAGAGCGCGAGCCGTGTTGGTCTCATCGGCCGCCCGGCTTCCGACGGCTGGTCAACCGGGTTAGCATACCCGCGGCTGGAGGCAGGGTGCCATTACATATCGACGATGGTCCGGCACACCTACTACTCGGACCGCCTCGCGCTTGAGGGACCTGATTGGAGAGGTCTAAGGCTACCCGGCAGCGTGCGGCACCGCGCTGAGGTCGTGGAATACAAAGGCCGTCCTGGCACCACGGCTGACACCGCAGCTTCGAGCGTAACGTGAGAAGGAACGCGCAAGAGTTTATATTCTAGCAACTTGCCCCCGTAGCTCAGATGGATAGAGCAGCAGTTTCCTAAACTGTTGGCCGCGTGTTCGAGTCACGCCGGGGGCATGCATAGGGGCGGACGGGCGGACAGTCGGTTACCTCATCTTTCATTGTTGGCAGACATGGCCACGACTGTGGAAGCGAAAACAAGGGAGTCAGCCCCTGGACCAGCCGCGCGGCGACCCTGGTACAAAGATCGTCAACGACTGTCGCTGGCGGCTCTCATTCTGGTGGTGGCTGCGGTGGTTGTTGCGTGGTTTGTCATCGCCAGCGGCAAGCGGAAAGAGCAATTCGCGGCCCGGAGCCTGAATCAGGCGCGTGCCGCTGCCGAGGCAGGGAATCTGCCGCTAGCCTCGAGTGAGCTTCAACGACTCATCACCACGTATAAAGGGACAGATGCAGCCCACGAGGCGGTCATCACGCTCAACCAGGTTCGGATGGTGAACGGCCAGAGTGAGCTCGCCGCAGTGGGGCTCAGGGAGTTTCTGGCCACCAAGCCACCAGCCAAGTACGTAGCGCCGGCCAATGGGCTTCTGGGTGCAGCGCTGGAGAACGCGAAGCGGTGGCCTGAGGCGGCCAACGCATACCAGGCGGCGTCCAATGCGGCTGATGTACCGTATCTCAAGGCCGCGTATCTGATCGACGCAGGCCGAGCCTATCGCGCGGCCGGAAGGCGGGAGGATGCGGTGCGGGTGTATCGAACGGTGGTCGAAAAGTTCGCGGATTCGCCCAGCTTTACCGAGGCCCAGGTACGGCTGGCGGAGCTCACGGCCGGCAGGATGTGAGGGAACAGCAACTAGAACGGACCAGGAACCGGGACTGGGGACCAGAAAACATGGCTGAGGGTCCGGTAATCATATTTTCTATTAGGGACGTATAAGATATGTTATGTTAAGTAGGCCTGAGGAAAACTGTGGAGAACTGCTTCCTGGTGGTGATTGATTATGTAAGTGATTATTGGTGAGAACGTTACGCGGCAGCCCTGCTCGCTTCAGATTCCTTCCCAGATCCCACGAAATAACAGGATGCCCTGACCACCCAGCCAGGCGTTCGATACCAGACTCTGTCCCAGCTCGGCTCGGACGCTGAGGCTACGCCCTCCCCTGCTCCGGAAGGCTACCGGAAGAGAGCGCTCTCCCCGGTACGCTGCTGCCACAGCCGCGGCTACGGTGCCCGTACCGCATGCCAGAGTCTCTCCTTCTACTCCGCGCTCAAAAGTTCGGATGGCCCACGGTCCCTTGCGACGGGCGGGACTGATGAAGTTCACGTTGGCGCCGTTTGCGCCGACTGACGGGTGAAACCGGAGATATCTCCCCCTGGTATCGGGATCGACTGCTTCGATGTCGTCTACCCGGACCACCAGGTGAGGGACCCCCACGGTGACAAACGACATCCAGTGCTCACCCGGCTCGAGTGGAACCTCAGAAAACGGACTTGGTAGGCCGAAGTCCGGCAAATTGATCTCGGCGGTGTCCTCCCCGGCCGAGGATCTGACCCGAACGGTGCCGGCGTCCGTAAGCAGGCAGAACTCGCCCGGTGGCACCAGCTCCAGATGAACTGCCAGCCGGCCGGCGCAAAGCGCCGCGTTGCCGCACATTTCGCCTAACGATCCATCGGCGTTCCAGTACCGCATCCGGACGGAATCCGGGGTGGCCGGGGTCAGAATTACCAATCCGTCGGCCCCTACCCCGCGGCGCCGGTCACAGATGGCTTTCACCTGTGACGAGGGCCACAGGTCGGGGCCGATGAAGCGACCGTCGAGCACCACAAAGTCGTTGCCCGATCCCGTCATCTTGTAAAAGCTCGTGCCTCTCACAGGCGTCCAACCAATGACTGGAGCCGAAGCCACCACACCATCCAGATGGCTTCTCGCACGATGCGCTTGTTCATCTTGCTTTGCCCTTCTACCCGATCGGTAAAGACAATGGGGATCTCGACCAGCCGAAACCCTTTCTTCCAGGCTCGAAAGCTCATCTCGATCTGGAAGGCGTAACCATTGGAACGGACCTTATCGAAGTCGATCACCTCGAGCACCTCGCGGCGAAAGCACTTGAACCCCCCCGTCGAGTCAGCCAGCGGCAGCCCGGTCACAAAGCGGGCATACTTGTTGGCACCAATCGACAGAAGGAGACGGGAGATCGGCCAGTTGATGACGTTTACGCCAGTGCGATAGCGGGAGCCGATCACCAGATCCGCATCGGTGGCAGCGCGGATGAAATCGCCCAGGAACTTGGGATCATGGGAAAAATCTGCATCCATCTCGAAGATGAGATCGTACCCGCGATCCAAGGCCCACCGAAAACCGGCCAGGTATGCCTTTCCCAGGCCGGACTTGGTCGGACGATGGAGTACGTGGATGCGGGGCGTGGCCGCCGCCATTTCGTCTGCCAGCTGGCCGGTTCCGTCGGGAGAGTTGTCGTCGACGACGAGCACGTCGATCCTGGAGTCTTGCTGCAGGATCGCAGGGAGCACGAGCGGAAGGTTGACCCGCTCATTGTAGGTGGGAACTACGACGAGTAGACGCTCAGGCACGTCGTTGACGCCATCCCAGCACAGTGCCAGCCAAAGTCACCAGAAGTACGGTCACCCAGGTGGCGGCTGTGATGCTCGAGGCCAACTGAACTATGGCAGGACGGTAGCGGAGGAGCACCCGAAATTCCCCGCCCCGGCTCAGCGGAACGGCCAGCAGCGCATGGTTGGCGCGAATGACGGGTACCTTGGTGCCATCGATCTCGGCTTGCCACGAAGGATGGTAGGTGCGACTGATCGTCAGCAGCGCGGGTCCAGTTGAGCGAACCCGCACAGCCACAGTATCCTCGCCGTTCCCCTCGATCACGGCGGTGCCGGTTCCACCTGCCTGGCCGGCTGCCAGCACCGGCTGCTCAACTACGGCTGTCTTGGCCGGGTCGAACGTGGGAGACCAGAGCATGGCGATGCGTCGTGCCGAGTCGGGCTCCACCTGAATCTCGGGCACGACAGCAGCTCCAGAAACTGCCCCGTCATTTACATACACCGCTACCCGTTGATCAGCCCCCAATAGCCGGAAGCCCGGCAACTCGACCTGACCCGGAAGGAGCACATACCGGGCGGAGAGCGCCCGAAGTGCCCCGCTGTTGAGGAAACTGAGCCAATACTGTTCCAGGTCACCGGCGGTGCGGGCGGCTTGCCGCACGTCGTAGCGGGTCAGCGCGTTGTACCACCGGATTTGGTTGCCGTGATAGCCAAAGACTTCGGGGATCCCGTAACTGGCCAGGAATCCTTCCGGGTACACCCCGCCGACCGTGAGTACCCGGTCACCGGCCACCAGTCTCGATCGCAGAGCTTCGATCCCCGGATCGGGTGGGAAGAAGTCATCGTACCGAACCACCTGAATGTACCGATGGTCGACTCGCAAAAGATCCAGGACCGTCAGCCCCGTCAGGATAAGCGCCACATGGGTTGCTCGAAGCGTTCCCTTGCTCCAGAGCCAGACCGCAACCCAGCTCACCCCGCACATCAGTGCGACCACTAGGGCGCCGGCGGCGAGGCGGGGCTGATTGGCGGCGAAAGCCGCTGCCCGTTGGGGGGCTTCGGAACCGCCGAATATGGAGCTCCAGGTCTGGTACAGACCCGGGCCACCTGCCAAGGCGATGACTGCCACCAGGAGGGCAGCAACCGCACCGGCCAATAACGCTACCGACATTGCGCGGCGAGCCCGCAAGTCTCCGTCTGCCAGCACTCGCTGGAGGAGGAGCGTGGCCAGGATGGTAAATGCCGCAATCGCGACAAACGTTGCCAGGCTCGGCGCACGAAAGTTCTTGAGACCAGGAACGACTGAATACAGCAACCCAAACACCGGAGTTCCCGCTCCCAGGGCGTACAGCAAGGCGATAGCGGCCATCGTGCCGAAACCCCACCGTCGCCGGTCTCCCTTGAGTCCCACGACCGCCGCGACGCCGAGCAGGAAAACCAACGCACCCCCGTACTCCGAATTGTGCTTGAATGGATTCTTACCCCAGTACGTCTCCGATTGCACATCGGTCCCGGAGAACTCCGGGATGAACAGGGACACCGCTTCTTCGGCGTGAAGGGACCAGCTGGCTGAATACTCGAAGCCGCGTCCCGGGCCGGCACGGGGAGAGTCCTCCCGCAGGTACCGATACATGGGCAACAAGACCACGGCCGCGACGCCCCCCGCGGTGACTACGGCGAGCATCCCACCGGCCAGGGTACTGGCCAATGTGGCCCCGCCTTGGCGCCGACGGGCCCACAAGACCCCGATCGCGTAGGCGGCCAGTGCGATGTAGGCGTAGTAGGCGAGCTGGGGATGGGCCACCACCATGAGGCCCGCTACCACCCCTAGCCAGAGAAACCGAAACCACGAGCGTCGATCGAGCGCGGTTACCAGAAGCCAGAGAGCGGCGGGGAACAGAGCAATCACGTACATCTTCCCGTCTTGTCCACCCCAAACCAGGCTCACGAGATTGGCGGATAGCAGGTATGCCGAACCCGCGAATAACGCCACGTACCGCTGAGCCCCAAACGCTCGCGCGGCGAGGTACATGAAAACACCGGCAAGGTAGACATGCAGGATGAGCTTCCAGGCCAATGCGCTGGTCAGGGGCAAGACGAAATGAAGCACGGAGGCCGGGTAGAGGATGTCACCACTGCCGGCCTCGATGGTGGGCACGCCGCCGAACAAATAGGGATTCCAGAGTGGCAGCCGGCCGAGAGCCCGAATGTGCTCTACGAAGAACTTGCGAAACATGATGCCGGCGGCGATGGTGTCCTGCCCCAGGAGCATCTCGCCCGGTCCGCTGAACAGATATTCTCGAAAGACGACGAGAGTTAAAGCGCCCATCACCACGAAGGGTACCCACCGAGGAAGCCGATCGAGGTCGGTCGAGTGTTGGTGTTCCACTCAGGCCTTTCGAACAGATGGATGCTCCGAGGTGTTGCGACGGAGCAAAAGAGGAAGAGCGGGAAGCACCTCGGTGCCGGTCAGCAGGAGCCGGCTGGCCAGCGCCAGACCCGCAGCCGGCTTGAGGCCGATGTCGCCCGCCAACATGAGAAGAAAAACCGATTCCCGAGGTCCCAACCCCCCGGGAGCGAACAGGGCAATGAACCCAACCAGATACGAGCAGGTGAACACCCCGATGGCTTGTGGCAAGCTCAGGCGAACGTCCGGCAACACTCCATTGGTCAGGAACAGGAGGGCGGTGCCATACGCCACCCAAGCGAACAGGTTGGCCGCGAAAGCCGTGGCCAGCGTTGCCGGGGAAACCGCACGGAGGGGTGGCAGTGAGCGTGGCAACAATCGATTGATTCGGTCGAGCAGTGATTGGGACCCGAGTACAACGAGCCCCGCGAGGCAGGTGGCGAGCAGGGCTGCCGCGAGGAAGACCACCTCGGCGCCCATCGTCTGAAAGCTCTCACGTGCCGTCAGCGCCACCACCGCAGCCCCACTGGCCAGAGCCAAGGCTTGCAGGACCAGCGCTCCGGCAACAGCCGCCGACGGATCCACACCTGCGCGCCGTGCCAGGATGGCGGCACCGGCAACCGCCCAGACCTTTCCCGGGATGTATTTACCTAGGCTGGCGAGGAACCAGATGCGTGCTGCAGTGAGGAACCCGAGGCGCTCTCCCATGCTCTGCACTACCCGGCGCCACGCTTCGATCAGCGTGGCATACCCGGCGAAGACCATCATGATGCTGGCGGCAATCCACGTCGGCGATAGCCTCCAATCGACCGGCTGAGCCCGAAGCTCTTCCCAATTGGTGATTACGGACCGGGCCGCTAAGGCGACCAGAAGCGCTCCCGCCGTGAATTGCAGGATGCGCCAGAAGCTAGGCCGCACCACCGGTCCGACCTGTTTGCACCTGAACCTGAGTGGTATCGCCCGATTCGTCTTCCAGAGCTATAACAGTGCGATGTCCCGCTGTTGTGGTCAGCAGGACACGTCCGTCGGCAGATACCCGCGCAGCCCGGACGGATCGGCGGAAGCGGCGCCATTGAACCAGCTTGTGCGCAGAAGCGAGGTATGGCCGATCGTCAGCCAATGCCTGAAGGAGGCTGACGAAAGCGGGCTCCGCCCCGGGAAATCCGAGCGCCTCCACTGTATTGGGGTGCCACAACCCTACCCAGGCCCCTTCGACGGCCTTGCATTCGCGCATCAGATCCCGTGCATCCTCGATCCACCGACCGGGCTCTTCCACCCCCGCGTACTTGCTCAGCGCCCGGTCCATCCAGATCAGGGGCACCACTTCGAGCGGCAGGGTGGTTTCCCGCCTTGCATCCCAGGCTGGCACCGGGTCAGCCACCCCGAGACGGAACCCGTTGCGGTCCGCAAAGCCCCAAGTGGCGTCGTACTCGAATCCGGCGGCGAGCATGTGCTGCTGAGTGGTACCGGGCTGCATTCGGAGAAAGTGCTGGCGCACGCCCATAACCGGAGCATCGCTCAGGCGAACCAGGTTACGCCGCTGGTCCGCCATGGCCTTGGCATCGTTTGCCGTCGCAAAGCTGCCATGCAGTCCGATCTCATGGCCGGCTTGAGTCAAGGCGGTGAGTATGCGGCGAGCAGCCGGTCCCTGGGGCCGATAGGTGGAATCTCCCGCCAGCATGGTTCTTATGGTCGGGTCGGCACAGATCACGAACCAGGTGGCTCGCATGCTGTGATGGGCCTCGAGCTGGAGGATCGAATGCACCGCTCTGTTCACCGGATCTTTGCGGAGGTTCCGCCGGACCGCCCGCCCCACTCGGCCCATGAGGTCCCACTTGCCTTTCAGGCCGAGTTCGGCCATGCGAAGAAACGAAAAGAGCGTCCACCGGTCAACCACGTCGAGATCGTGGGTCACCAGCGCGGCCCACCGGTGGCCCTCCGGCCAGGGTGCCACGCAACGAACGGGGCGCCTGTCTGCCACGGCAAGAACCGCTCGGCGAAGCTCCGTCGCAAGCAACGAGACAACGGGACGACGACTCTGCCCAGCCGCCACGAGAGGATTTTCAGCCGAAGGGACGCGTCCATGTCGGTCGGTAGCTCCGCAGCGCTGTTCGATGGCCCCTCCGGCCACCTCTGCGACCGCACGAAGAGCAGCCGTGGTGATCCGCACCTCCCCATTGGCTCGCTCCAGTGCGGCCTGAAAGCTCAGGTCCGCGGCCGCGGATCCCGCCGACTGCCGGTCAAGCACGTTCAGCCGGACCAGATCACAGTCGGCTCGATCAGCAACCAAGAGGCGCGACAGATCGATCAAGACCTCGAGTCCATACTGCTCGGGCGGGCGAAGCCTGCCGGAGCCTCCATCGAGTCGGATCATCGCCAGCCAGCCTGGGGTGTGAGCTCCCGTACTGTTTTCGCCGGATGACCTGCTACTACGTGCAGCGCAGGGACGTCTTTGGATACCACGCTATTTGCTCCCACAACTGCGCCGCGTCCGATGCGCACACCTGGCAGAATCACGCACCCGGCGCCCAGCCAGGCATCGTCCTCGATGACAATGGGTCCTTGCGAGACGGGAGCGAACTCCCGAGTTCTGGAGTTGTTGGGGTGCGAGGACGTGACCAGTGTCACTCGCGGTGCGATGCTTACCCGATCGCCGATCGTAATGTTCCCGCGGTCGGCCAACTCCTCCACGATGATCAGATCATCCGCGATATACACATCGGTTCCAATGGTAAATCCGCACATGCGCAGCAGGGCCACTCGGCTGGAGGGGAAAAAGGCGTTCCTGGCCCACCGCTTGAGGACCTTTTTCCGAAGCCGCCACAGAAAGGTCACGAGCTCATCCGAGATAGCGGTAGAGACGAGTACCCAGCCGAGTAACTCCGGCCGGCAGACGCGACCAAACCGCAGCTGCTGTGGCCATGAGCCCCCGATCTCGGGAGGCCATATTCAGCCCCCCGGGTTCCGGCCAGTAATCATAGGCCAGAGGTATAGGCTGTCCACCCCATCGACGCTTGAACTCCAGAAGACCGTGTTGCTCCGGTGCAACCCGGCCCAGATCGAATTTCCGCCTTGCGGCAATGGCATCCTGAATTGCCGTCCACAGCAGCACATGATTGGGCCGGTGTTCGAGGTGATCCGGGTCCGACGCGCCGAACCCATAGATCCAGGCTCGAGGCCCTTTCCACACCGTAATAGCCGCGGCCCGCTCCCCGGCCCGGGTAAAGGCCAGATAGAGCGCCACCAGGCCTGTCTGCTGGAGACCACGACATCCTTCCGTAAAGAAACCCCGGGGAGGAGCTGGAAGCCCGTGAGCATGCGCGGTACCCTCTTCCAGTTCCGCCATAATTTGCCAATCCTCTGCCGTCTCCCCCCCTCGGACTACAATGCCTGCTTTCTGGCCTTTCCGGATGCTTCGCTGGGTACTTCCTTGGTGCAGCCGCTTCCAGACCTCGAGCTCGCCACCGTCAGTTGGTATCTCGAACGTGGTGTAATGGGAGGTGCGGTGGAATCCCGGTGCGGGAGGAAATTCGCCTCGAGTCTTGATCTCGATCCGGCGGATACGGCGTTCACTCGCGCCGTCGCGCACCGCGGCCAGCAGGGCATCCGCTATGCGGCCATGCGCGGTGAGCGGTCCAGCCGCGTAGCTGAACGGGAGGCTCACCAGCCGGCGCGGGCCCAGAAGCGCCGGCACCTCCGCGACCGCAAGCAGACCCTCTAATTGACCGTTTGAGCGAGCCGAATAGCACTCCAGGCGCAATCGGTAAATATCCCGCAGACACTCGACCCATTGAGGCATATGGTAGAACGTGCCATATGCCCTGGCGTAAGGCTCCCAGTCTGGGGGAGGCTCAGCCGTGCGGCTGATCGTCAGTGATGTCACGATAAATCTCGAGAAACGGCCCGATTGTAGGCTCGGGAGAATAAGTCCGAAGCACGAGCTCCTTCCCTGCCCCGGTCAGACGGTGGCGCAGGGTATCATCCGTGAGCATTCGATAGATCTGTTGAGCGAGATCGAGTGGGTCGCCCTGCCGAGCCAGCAGGCCGGTCTCCTCGTGACGAACTACCTCAGGTATGCCACCGGCTGGTGTGCCGACCACGGCTGAGCCGGCCAAGAGTGCTTCGACCAGGGTGAGCCCGAGGCCTTCCGCGCTCCCGCGGGACGGGAGGACCGTTACTGTGCTCGCCCCGTATTCAGCGGGCATTTGCGTCTGGGTAACGAAGGGCGCCCACGTGACCCTGGGCCCAAGTCCCAACTGACGCGCGAGCGATTGCAGTGCGTTCAGCTCCATGCCTTTGCCGAGCACCTTCAAGTGAAACTCTACTCCGCGACGATTCAGCTCGGCTGCCGCGTGAAGAAGGAGATCGACACCTTTGGAGGGCACCAGGTTGCCGGCATACAGGATACGAGGCGGCCTGGCTTTCGTCACCACCGCCCCCGCCAGAAAGTTGTCTATGTCCACGGGCATTGGGGTAACCGCCACCTTGGAGGCAAGACTGGGAAGTATTCGAGCGATATCACTGGCGAGAAACCGGGAGACCGCAGTGACTCTGGCTGCCTGCTCCAACACGCCGCCTGCCCACCTTCGCACCAAATCACCGCGCTCCAGCAATCTGACATCGGAGCCATGGGCCGTAATCAGGTAGGGGACGCCGGTTTGCCGCGCGAGCCATCCCGCTGGAAACCACCAGTGTGCGTGGAGCACATGGGGCTTGAAGTGACGTACTGCCTGTTGCA
>JAICPP010000297.1 GCA_025929805.1 Gemmatimonadales bacterium
TGAGCCTTGGTGAAAGTGTGCACCGTGATCTGGCTCCAGACCTTGCTTACACAGGGGAAACCGGGCGGGAGGTGCTCGGCGTAGCTTCGGAGCACTGCCTCCGTGGGCGGTCCGTAGAAACTCGAATCGATACCCACGGTGGCAAAAAGCGGGAAAGCTGCGTACTCCCGCAGCATCCTGGCCGCCGCTCCCTTCGGACCGTAGTCCTGCTGATACACCAACCCGCGCCAACCTGGGTAGTTCCAGGTCGAGGTACCAAACCGGATTCCTGGCGGAATACGCGCTTGCAGCCGCTCGAGGGTTGCCCGCTCGAGAACAGTTGACGAGTGAGCCATCAGGTCAGGGATCGGGAACCACCTTGAACACGCCGCCCGGGCCTATCACGTAGAGCTCGCCTTCGGCATCCTCGCCAAAGCTGTGGATCGCCCCGCCAGGCCTGAGAGTAGGCCAGTCGGTCAGCTCGATCGCTGCACCCGCTGCGTATCGGAAACTCCTTACCCATCCTTCGCAAAAATCTCCGAAAAAATACAGACCCTGCAGATCAGGAATCGCGGTGCCGCGATACACGTAGCCGCCGCTGATGGAGCAGCCCTGGTCGTGGTCATACTCGAAGGCAGGCGGGGTGAGTCCCGGTTGATTACACTGGTCGCCGCCCAGACAGCGCGAGCCTTCCAGGATATCCCAGCCGTAGTTGGCGCCTCTTCCGTTACCACCGCTAGCCGGCGCGACATCGACCTCCTCGACTTGATCCTGCCCGACATCGGCAATGTAGAGGTCGCTGGTGGCCCGATCGAAGCTGAATCTCCAGGGATTGCGGAGCCCGTAGCTCCATATTTCCGGGAGGGCGCCTGCCTGACCGATGAAAGGGTTGTCGGCCGGGATGGCGTAAGGGGCCGCAGCTCGCACGTCTAGACGAAGGATGGATCCCAGCAGCTCCGAAAGGTTCTGGGCCCGTCCCTCGGGGTCGTGTGCCGCTCCGCCGTCTCCCAGTCCCAGATAGAGGAAGCCGTCGGGGCCAAACAACACCTGGCCTCCGTTATGATTGGGATAGGGCTGATCCGCGGTCAGTATGATCTGTTCACTCGCCGGGTCTGCCACATCGGGATCAGCCGAAACCTGGAAGACGGACAGGCGAGTGTCCCCGGCCAGATCACTGTAGTGAACCACAAACCGGCCGGTGGTGGCGTAATCAGGGTAGAACGCCAACCCCAGAAGTCCCTGCTCTCCTCCAGCCAGCACCTGCGCAGTTATATCCAGAAACGGCGTGGGCAAGAGCGCGCCGTCCTTGACGATCCGGATGGTGCCGGTCTGTTCCACGATGAACAACCGGCTCAGATCTCCTGGCGGTGTGGTGAGGTAGAGCGCCGAGTTCAGGCCGGACGCGATCAGCTCCAGGCGAGCGCCTCTCCCCTGAGGTAGACTGGTTTCCTCCGAGCCACAGGCATTGACGAACCCCGCCATGGCGAGTGAAAGTCCCAGACGGGTAACCGGGCCTGACCTGACGAATCGGTGCCACAAACGCATGCAGTAGCCCTTTCGGCTGATGGAGTGCAATGAGACCAGGAGCGTGGCGACGGAATGCCTGGAGTCTTCTCCTTCTGGCGGGGTGTACGCCACTGGGTCTCTGGATTTACGACGATCCGGTGGTCACCGTTTCCCACATCACGCTCGAATTCGGGCAGTCCGGCCGCGCCCGGTCGCCAGTCGTGGTGGCGCTCGCCCTGCAGAACCTGAACGATTATCCACTGTCCACCGAGCGGATGGAGCTCTCGCTTCGGCTGGACGGGGTACCGATCGGCCAGTTGAAGCGTGACAGCACCGTGCCAGTGGCCACTGATACGGTGTCGACCGTGGCACTGCCGCTCGTTATGACCCGACAGGCCAGCACGGAACGTCTGCGGGCGCTCGGCTCCGGAACCCACACCTTTGCCGTGCGGGGCCAGGCAACGTTCCGGACACCGATTGGAACGAGGAAGGTCCGCTTTGCGCACGAAGGCTCGCTGATTTTTGCAGCCCGCCAGAGTGACTCATCTCCGTAACCTGACTCCTGCCCGCTCCAGACGATCGAGGCGAGTGATCGTGAGAGTGACGGCCCCGAACTCCTGTTCCACCTTGCCCCGAAAGATGAAGGGCCCCTGGTCGAATAAGACGTGACCACGCTCACGATAGATATCGGGAAACAGCACCGTTTCGATCAAGCCATGGCCATCGTCAAAGGTGGCAAACTCCATCGGCTCCTCGGTTCTGGCGTGCACCGGTTTGGCGGCAGTGAGCATCCCCGCGGCCAGCACCTGCCGGCCCACATGCCGATGCAGCTCGGTACTGGGGCAGAGCCGATAGCGCCGTAGTAGATCGGCGTGCAGCTGCATGGGATGGGCGGCGGTGAGAAATCCCAATGTGGCGTATTCCTCCCGTCGCCGGCGTTCCGCAGAATACTCCTTCAGCACCGGGACTGCGGGGGGGAGATCGTCGAACCAGTCGGCGGGGCAGCGGGGCAGCGGGGCAGCGGGGCGGCTACTGCACACCTGTCCTGAATCTTCGGCTGGAGCAGACTGACCTGCCGCCCCCCTGCCTCGCTGCCCCGCTGAATCCACCAGCCACAACATCATTGGCCGCGTCCATCCCTGCGCGATGGAGTCGAGCGCGCCGACTCTTATGAGTAGACGCAGATCGGAGGGGCCGATGTTGGTACGCGCGCGAAGATCAAA
>JAICPP010000195.1 GCA_025929805.1 Gemmatimonadales bacterium
ACCACCAGCGGATCGGCGGCAAGGGCCCGCGCCACCGCCGCCCGCTGCTGTTCGCCACCCGAAAGTTGGGCCGGCCGGTGCGACATCCTTCCGGCCAGGCCGACCGTGGCGAGCAGCTCTTCGGCTCGAGAACGGGCCCGGGCATCGTCCTCACCGGCAATCAGGAGCGGCATCATCACGTTTTCGAGCGCGGTGAATTCCCGGAGCAGATGATGGAACTGAAACACAAACCCGATTTTGCGATTCCGTACCGCCGCCAGCCCATCTGGGCTTTCGCTTTCATAGGGCTGACCCGCCAGCCGCACCGTCCCTCCCGATGGCGTATCCAGGGCGCCGAGCAGATGAAGCAACGTGCTCTTGCCCGAGCCACTGGCGCCGACGATGGCCACGAACTCACCTCGGTCCACGCTGAAATCAACCCCGGACAGGACCTCGATCGGGTTTCCATCCCCGCCCCGGTAGACCTTCCGGAGCGCCTCGGCCTCGAGGATGGCGGTCATTCGTGGCGAATAGCCTCAACGGGGGTCAACGCAGCGGCCGACCGCGAAGGATAGATGGTCGCGAAGAGGGCGATGGCAAGGCTTGCGAGCACCACGACACCCACATCCAGCCACTCGATGTGGACCGGCAGGTGATCGATGAAATATATAGCCGGGTTGATGCGCACCCATCCCGAACGATCGACCACGTACGCCACCGAGAGACCCAGCAAGAGGCCGATGAGAGTTCCCACCACCCCGATTACCGCTCCCTGCACCAGAAAGACTCGGCCCACCGCCGGCGAGGTGAGTCCCATGGCGCGGAGGATCCCGATCTCACGGGTCTTGTCGGTCACGACCATGGTGAGGGTCCCTACGATGTTGAACGCGGCAACCACCATGATAAAAAAGATAATCAGCCCCATTGCGAGCTTTTCCAACTGAAGCGCGCTGAATAAGCTGGAGTTCTGGGTCTGCCAGTCCAGGGAGCGGTAGGGGTAACCCAGTTGGCGCTCCAGGGCCGCTCCGATCTCCGGAGCACGGTCCGGATCACTGACTCGAACTGCTATCCCGGACACCGCGTTGCCCAGCCCGGTGAAGCGCTGGGCTATCTGGCGCGGCATCACGACAAACTGGTTGTCGTATTGGAACATTCCCGTGTCGAACAAGCCGGTGACCTCGAACTTCCAGTACTTTGGTACCGGAATTCCCAGCGCGGGGTTTACCTTGGCCTGGGTTACGGGAATCAAGGTGACCACATCTCCAGGATACACGGAGAGCCGGGACGCCAGCCGTGATCCAAGCAGCACGCCTCCGTCGACGCCGGGCTTGGTGGTCTTGAAAGACAGATCACCCTTCGTGATCGACTGTGGGAGTGAGGTCACCGATTTGGTTCCGGTGTCCGGATCGAAGCCCAGGAGATTGACCCCTTCCCCATAGTCTTGTCCTGCCGTGATACCCGCCTGGCTGATGACTTCGGCGCTCGCCGCCACTACACCCGGATATTTCCTGATCCGCTCGGCCACATTGCGCCAGTCGTCCAGCCGCAGCCCGGAGCCGTACGTGAGGATCCGCAGGTGCGGGTTGGCGACCAGAATGCGCTCCCGGAGATCGTCGCGGAGGCCGTTCATGACCCCGAGCACCACGATCAATGCGGTCACACCCACCGCCACCCCCCCAGTGGAGATCACGGTATTGAGTGAAGCGGTTCTCGAGTTGCGCCGGCTCCTCAGGTAGCGACGGGCGATCCGCCACTCGAGCTTCGTCGGCCAGCGGAAGTTGGATCTGAACTCCCGCAGAAGTGCACGGACTCTGGAGGACGCCCGGGCGTCCTCTTGTCCGCCCGTCCGCCTGTCCGCCAGTCGGCTCGTCACGTCCCCTCCGGTCGCATGGCTGGAAAAAGGATCACATCTCGGATGGACGGTCGGTCGGCGATGAGCATCACGAGCCGATCGATTCCCAGGCCCATACCCCCCGCAGGCGGCATGCCATACTCCAGCGCTCGGATGTAGTCGGCATCGTAGCTGTGAGCCTCAGCGTCGCCCTGCGCCCGCTGTTGAACCTGGTCTTCGAACCGGCGCCGCTGATCATCGGGGTCATTGAGCTCGCTGAATGCATTGGCCAGCTCCCGGCCACCCACGAACAACTCGAACCTCTCGGTCAGGCTGGGGTCTGTGCGATGTTCTTTCGCCAGGGGCGAGAGTGCCTTGGGATAGTCCACCACGAAGGTGGGCTGGATCAGATGTGGCTCGACGAAGGTCTTGAACACCTCATCCACGAGTCGGCCTCCGGCGAGTGCCTGGGCGGTTTCGTGCTCTCCTCCCGCTCGAACCAGCACGCGACGCATCTCGTCTTCGCTAGCGGAGGCGAGATCGACACCAGCACGATCCCGAATTGCCTCCACGAACTTCACGCGAGGGAATGGAGCCGTGAACTCGAGCGTGGTGCCAAAGCGTTCGATGGCCTTGGTGCCGAGACAGTGCTCCACGACCTCACAGACCAGTGCTTCGGTCAGACTCATCATGTCCCCATAGTCCGCGTAGGCCTGATACACCTCCAGCATGGTGAATTCCGGGTTGTGGGTGCGATCCATCCCCTCGTTCCGGAAATCGTGCCCGATTTCGTAGACTCGCTCGAAGCCACCGACGAGCAGCCGCTTGAGGTAAAGCTCGTCAGCGATGCGAAGATACAGCGGCATGTCGAGCGTGTGATGATGCGTGATGAACGGCCGAGCGGCCGCCCCACCATAGAGTGGCTGGAGGACCGGCGTCTCCACCTCGAGAAATCCCCGCTGGTCCAGAAAGCGCCGGATGAAAGCCACTACCATGGCTCGGAGCACGAAGATTTGCCGGACCTCCGGGTGCACAGCGAGGTCGGCGTACCGCTGCCGATATCGCACCTCGGGGTCCTGGAGATCCCCGTAGCTCACCGGCCCGGACTCAGTCTGCTGGGTCTTGCCTCGAGGGAGTGGCCGCAATGATTTGGCCAGCATGGTCACGGCTTCGGCCCTGACCGTGATCTCGCCTTTCTTCGTTCGGAAGAGCGTGCCCTCGACCCCGATGTGATCATCCAGGTCGAGCAGCCCGACAATCTCATACCCCTCTCCCAGCGCATCCTGACGGAAGTACACCTGAATCCGGCCGCTGGGGTCCTCCAAGTGCCCGAAGGTGGTCTTGCCGTGCGAGCCGAGCCGGTCCAGGCGGCCGGCAATCCGAACCCGGGGGCCGGCCTCAGCCATCTCGTCCCGATACGCGCTGAGCGCCTCGGCGGCAGTGTGGGTCCGCTCGTACCGGTAGGCAAACGCGGGGACGCCGCGAGCCTCGAGTGCCGCGCGTTTTTCTCGCCGAGCAGCCTCGACATACGAGCGCTCCTCTACTGTGCTCACGCGGCCTTGCCCCCGAACCGCTTGAGATAAGCCTGAATAAAGGGGTCCAGGTCGCCGTCCATGACCCTTTGTACGTCGCCCACCTTTACCTCGGTTCGATGGTCGTTCACCATCGTGTAGGGCTGGAACACGTAGGACCGGATTTGATTCCCCCAGGAGTTGTCGGTCTTGGTAGCCTCTACCGCAGCACGGGCGGCTTCCTGCTCCTCGAGCTTCTTCTGGTACAGTGCGGCCCGCAACATCTTCATGGCAGTGGCGCGGTTCTTGGTTTGACTCCGCTCCTGCTGGCAGGAAACCACCGTGTTGGTCGGCAGGTGAGTGAGCCGCACGGCCGATGAGGTCTTGTTGACGTGCTGCCCTCCCGCGCCCGAAGCGCGGAAGACATCCATCTTGATGTCCTCATCCCGCAGATCGATCTCGATGGTGTCGTCGATGTCGGGATAGACAAAGACCGAAGCAAAAGAGGTGTGCCGTCTGGCCTGCGAGTCGTAGGGTGAAATCCGGACCAGGCGATGAACACCCTTCTCCGCTTTCAGATAGCCGTAGGCATACTGGCCTCTGATCTCGATGGACACAGACTTGATCCCGGCTTCCTCGCCTGGCAGCAGATCCAAGACTGCCACTTCGAACCCGTGCCGCTCGGCCCAGCGGATGTACATCCGCATCAGCATTTCGGCCCAATCCTGGGACTCGGTGCCTCCGGCGCCTGGATGGATGGTGAGAAGGGCATCCCGGGCATCCTCCGGACCCTGGAGCATGGCCTGAAGCTCGAATGCCTCCATGGCTGACTCGATCTCGTCCGTTTCGCGGACGAGCTCGGCCTGGAGCGCATCGTCAGGCTCCGACTGGAGCAGCTCGGCCATCTCGAGTGCCGCCTGGAGCCTCTGTGTCAAATTGTCGTAGGGATTGAGCCAGTTCTTGAGAGTCTTGATCTCCTGTACCGACGCCCGCGCCGCCTCGGGATCGGCCCAGAAGCTCGGCGAGGCCTGCTGTGCCTCCAGGGCATTCAGCCGATCGGACTTCCGGGACAAGTCAAAGAAAGTCTCGGAGTTCGGCAACCCGGCGTTGGAGCTCGGTGAGACGGTCCAGTAGCTCAGACATGTAGGTGACTCCCCAGAGTGTACCGATGGAATTTAAACGGGAGCGCCACGTGAGAGAGTGAGCAGACGCCTCAAAATACCTGCCTGCCCCCGGCAAGTATCTCGTTAAGAGCTTCCCGGAAGAACGTCGTGGATTCGGCAATGTCCCGGCCGACCTGCTCGGCATATTCTTCCCAGCTTTTCTTGATCTCCTCCTCGAAGAGTTCCTTCAGGTTCCCATCTCGTAGTCCTTCCTGACGCTTGCCCGGGTGGTACACGACCATGTCCGAGATCAAGGCGCGGGCAAGACGCCGAGCCTTGAGCGACGGGTCCTGCGACAAGAACGGATTGGTGGGTCGAGCACTACCGGGGGCCTGGGGAGCAGCGCGAGGAGGGGTGACCGGAGCAGATCCGACAACCGAACCGCTGGAAGCCGGCTTAGGAGCTGCCGGCGCGGCAGGCGCTACCCGAGCCGGTGGTGGGCTGGCCGGCCGGGGAGCAGCCGGTGCGGCCGGCGAGGCTGACGGAGGAGCGGTTACCGGGGGTGCCGGTGTGATCGGTGGACGGGCGATACCTGCCGGAGGCGCCGGAGTTGGTGTTGGAGAGACTGGAGCAGCGGCCGGCGGGGCGCCTCGTGCGGGTGCCGTTGGTGCGGGAGCAGCAGGACTGGAGGCTGCCGGAGCCGAAGCAGCGGGACTCACCCGCGGCTGGGGAGTGGCAGCCTGAGACGCAGCTGCCGCCGTAGCTGCCGCAGCGGGAGCAGTGGGCCGCGGCGCACTGATCGGCGTTGGCGGCCGGGGCGGTTCAGCTCGGGCTGGTGCCGCTTTGCCCGGCTCGGCCTCGCCTTCTCGCCGTACCGCAAAGACAGCACTGCAGACGTTGCACCGCGCGCGCACTCCGCCTGCCGGCACCTTGGCGGGGTCCACTCGATAGATCGTCGCGCAATTGGGGCAAGTGACATTCATGTCATGCTCCTCTGGTCTTCTCGCGAGAGGCGGGGCCGGACCGATCCTCTCCATTCCCGCCGTGCCGCCGGTCCACGACGAACACTGAACCCGGAAGCGTCTTCGCGTAGCTCTTCATTTCGGTCGCAAGCTCACTGACTTGCGCCGGGTGCGCAAACCGGCGGTGCCGGTTGGTTACGATGCCGATCGAGAGCGTCATGAGCGGAACCCGGTGGAGCTGCCCGCGCCGGTCTTTGCCGAAAAAGTAGCCGGCTCTCCGATCTTGATCGTTGTACTGCAGGGGAACAAGCGCGTCGAACACTTCGAGGATCTCGGTACACACCGGGCTGATTTCCCCAGCGGGTATGATGAATATGAAATCGTCTCCGCCGATGTGCCCAACGAAGCCTCGGGGCCCCAAGAGGCCTTTCACCACATCATGGAGAATGCGGGACAGAATGTAGATGACCCGGTC
>JAICPP010000165.1 GCA_025929805.1 Gemmatimonadales bacterium
GCACGGCCTATCAGCTCTTCCAGCAGTCTGTGGCAGCCGAGCGCTGGACGCGGCTCAGCCGCGGGGGCGCAGCCCGGCAGCGCCCGCTCTGGGCCTCGACCAGCACCAAGGATCCGCTGTATCCGGATGTTTATTATGTCGAGGCGTTGATCGCGCCCGACACGGTCAACACCGTGCCGCCCGAAACGCTGCAGGCATATCGCGACCACGGGAATCCAGCAGTCCGGATCGACGAAGCCATCGACACTGCACCCTCGGTGCTGGCACAACTCACCCGGGCGGGGATCGATCTCCCGGCCGTCACTCGGGAGCTCGAGGAGGAGGGAGTGGCGAAGTTCGCTGCCTCCCATGCGTCGGTGCTGGCGGGGATCGAGGCCAAAGCAGGAACGCTCGCCGCCCGATGAAGCGGTTGTGGAGTGCCCTTCGCAGGTTATCCCTGACCAAGTGGATCCTGATCTTCATGGTTGCCGGCGCGCTGGTCGGCTGGTTGAACCCCGACCTGGGGACCAGCCTCAAGCCGCTGTCCACCGTTTTTCTCCGGCTGATCAAGTCGATTGTGGTGCCGATCATCTTCGGCAGCCTGGTCATCGGCATTGCGGGCCATGGCGACGACATGAAGCGAGTCGGCCGGCTGGCGCTCAAGTCGATCATCTACTTCGAGATCGTGACCACGGTCGCGCTGGTCGTAGGCCTGGTGGCGGTGAACCTGACCCAGCCGGGAGTGGGCGTCAAACTCAGCGGATCGGCCGATCAGGGTCAACAGCTGGCGCAGAAGACCACGTCGTTTGGCAGCTTCCTGGAGCACATCGTGCCGCAGAGCTTCTTCGAGGCAGCGGCCACCAACGAAGTGCTCCAAATCGTGGTCTTCTCGATTCTCTTTGCGGTGGCGCTATCCCAGGTGCGAGGCCGGCCCAAGGAGGCCATGCTCGGCTTCTGCGAGGGGCTCGCCGAAACCATGTTCAAGTTCACCGGCATAGTCATGAAGTATGCACCCATCGGAATCGGCGCGGCGATCGCGGTAACGGTGGGTCACAGCGGCATCGGCGTGCTGGTGAATCTGGGCAAGCTGGTGCTGACGCTGTATGGCGCGCTGGTCGTGTTCATTCTGGTAGCACTGGTTCCGGCTGCCTTGATCGCCAAGGTGCCGCTCCGGGCATTCATTCAGATGGTCAAAGAGCCCGCGCTGATCGCCTTCGCAACCACGTCGTCCGATGCGGCGCTTCCCAAGGCGATGGAGAACATGGAGCGGCTCGGCGTTTCTCGTCGGATCGTAGCCTTTGTGATTCCAACGGGGTACTCGTTCAACCTGGATGGGTCCACGCTTTACCTGGCCGTCGCCGCCATGTTCGTGGCCCAGGCCGCCGGCGTGGAGCTCAGCGTGGGCCAGCAGGTGGTCATGCTGCTCACCCTGATGGTGACCAGCAAAGGGGTCGCGGGCGTGCCCCGTGCCTCGCTGGTGATCCTCTCCGGTACCCTGCTCTACTTCGGACTTCCCTTGGAGGCAGTCGCCATCATCCTCGGAGTCGACGAACTGATGGACATGGGGCGCACCACCGTCAACGTGATAGGCAATTGTCTGGCGGCGGTCATCATGGGTCGGTGGGAGGGAGAGTTTCGTCCCAGCTGGAAGCCGGGAGCTGAGCCCCTGGACACGGCTCCTGCTCGGGAGCTTTCGACCCGTACCTCACCTACTACGCTCTCGACACCGAGCTCCTAAGAGCCAGTTTCTTCACCACAGAGGACACAGAAGTAACGTCAGACCACCGAGTCTCCGCACTCGCGCGACCAATCAGGACCAGGAATTTCTGTTGATTCTTGAAGAAGAAGGTCGGGGATAAGCAAATCACCAACATGTTGGAGTGAGATCTCGGCGAGGGGAGTACGAGGACTCCATTCGAAGCCGTTACCTCTGTGCCCTCTAAGCCCTCTGTGGTGAGCAGTAATTAAGCGTCCTCTACCCGTGTGAGCACGCCCGACCAGCTGTTGTCCCGCTTGCGGCCGCCGCGAAATTCGAAGTGTTCATCCACCAGGATTCGGCGGGTGAACTCCCAACTCGGCTGATCCTGCAGCCGGTGACGAAGAACCAGCGGGACGAGCTGCGCTGCGATCATCCAAACATCGGCCTCGAGCCCGGGGTACAGATGGGCCCATTCTGGCCGCAGTCGAGCTTCCCGCACTGCCATTGAAATCGCCTCAGACTTGCGCTGGCGGAGCATCCGGCAGCCGCCGGAGCTCTCCTCAGGCATTCTGGTGTCATGTTCGGCCGCTGGATACCTGGCTGCAAGGGCGTATGTCACACACCATGGCAGCAGGCTTACATTGGTCCTCCTATGCCCATTAGCGAGGTGGTCGTCACCAGCCTCGGTGACCTGATCGATAAGGTTACTCCCACCGAGCCGGACCCGAGAACCGGCCGGCGGCGGGACAGCGGAGTGTATCGGGGCGATGGAGATGCGAGCTGGCCACTGCTCACCAGCCTCGACACGCTCGGCGGAACCAACCCGCCCCATTCCAAGGCCGAACTCGAAGAGCACATTCTCCGAAACTTCATCCGCTATTCCCGGCCCTATTTAAACCAGGGTTCGGTCAACGAGTGGGAGATCCTGGTTGCCGCCCAGCACCACGGGCTGCCTACCCGGCTGCTCGACTGGACTTACTCCCCACTGGTCGCGGCCCACTTTGCCACCTTGCACAGCGAGCGAAGGTCGGACCGCGCGGTATGGCGGCTGGACTGGAAGCAGGTCCACCGCTTCTTCCACCTCCCCGAGCTCGCCTTGCTGATCCAGGACCTGGAGGGGATTCTGGGCCAGGATCGCCCGCTGACGCCCTGGGCTCTGTTCTCGGCTCCCCCGAAAGCTCAGCCGTTTGCCTGTATGCTGGAGCCGCCCTCGATCAACCCCCGGATCGTGGCCCAGTCTTCGACCTTCACCTTGTGCTCCGACAAGCGGCAGTCGTTCGATCACTTCCTGGAGCAGCACGGCCTTGGCTCAGCGCTCACGAAGTTTGTCATCCCTGCCAAAGAGACCGCTCGTTTCCGCGACCAGTTGGACCTGGTCGACGTAGACGAGCGGCGGTTGTTTCCTGATCTGGATGGGGTGGCGGCGGAGATGCGGCGCTATTACTCCTGAGCGGGCTTCGGAACCGGCGGGCGATCTCGACCTACCAACCTGGCCTCGGCCTTGTCGTAATCGCCGTGAGCCAGCAGGATCTCGAACCGGTCTACCGGTGCCGCGATGGTCTTCAACTGGACGAAATCGCCAGGGCGCCAGCTCGACGCGACCGGGCGTTGGGGCAGCCGGATCTCCCAGACGCTGCCATCCTCCAGAGTCACGAAGCTTCCACCGTCATTGACCTCCCGTATGTAGAGCCCGTAGGGAAGCACCACACCGTAGCAGTTCCAGGAGCAGCCTGGTACCTGGGGCACAGTGGCCTCTCCCTGAGCCTGAGACTGGTTCGGCAAGAACAGGACTGCGACAATGAACAGGGGAACAAATCCGAAGACCTTCACGGGACTACCCTCCACCAAAGGTAAGTAGAAGAAGCTTACCTCGGATTTTGGCTTTCCGCAGTGAGCGATGGGCGGGGAGGCCGGAAGGGGGGAACGGGGGATGGGGGAACGCTTGCTAGCGTAGCGCCTAGGAGGGTCGGAACAGCGTAAACAAGATAGGAATTGCCAGTTTGTCATTCCGAGCCCGGCGAAGAATCCAGCCGTTCTGCCGCGAATGGAGATCCTTCGTTTGGCCCGGGAGATATACCCCCGTTCCCCCGCTCCGCCCTTCCCATAACACCGGTACACCGATACGTTTGTGGGCTGTGGAAACTTCGAACTGGTCAGAGGAGATGATGTCGTGAATCGTAGGGGACCCAAGGTCAAACTAGCGCGCCAGCTAGGCATTGCGCTCACACCCAAGGCAGCCCGAGTCATGGAGCGCCGGCCCAACCCACCGGGGCAGCACGGTGCATCCCCCCGCCGGAAAGTCAGTGGATACAAGAAGCAGCTGGTCGAGAAGCAGCGGCTGCGCGCGCAGTACAACGTCAGCGAGCGCCAGCTTCAAAATGCGTTCGCCCAAGCCATTCGGCAGACCGGGAATACCGGTGTGCGGCTGCTGCAGTTGCTGGAGCTCCGGCTCGATGCTGTCGTGCTCCGGGCGGGCCTGGTCCGGACGATCTACGCCGCACGGCAAGCCGTGAGTCATGGGCACGTAACGGTAAACGGCAAGAGATCGGACCGGCCCTCCCGCCGGCTCAAGCCGGGCGACGTGGTGGCCCTGGCGCCCCGCAGCCGGGATCTTGTGGCTTTCACCGTGCCGCTCGAAGTCGCCCGGCCGCCGGCGTATCTGGAGCTGGATCGAGAGGCTCGCAGCGTTCGGATTCGTGAGATCCCGGAGCGGGAGCAGATCCCGGTGCAGTGCGAAGCCTCATTGGTGATCGAGTTCTACTCTCGCTAGTCGCCGTCATCCGTTGCAGTCTAGAGGGCCTCTTGCCGAGGCCCTTTTGCAGCCCCCTGGTTGCCTAAATAACTAATTGCCCTGCAACTACTTAGGGCTGTCTAAAAGGCTGACACTCGACCTCCCCTTGCATGGCTTGCGAGTCGCCTCTGCCCTCCGTAGGATCCAGTAGCCACCCCACAACAGATCACCTCCGCTCGTCCATCGGCCCTTGGCTGGTGACAAGGAGTTGTCCATGCCAACCCACCGCCCAAAGGCCACCATCCTGGTCGTGGATGACGAGGTTCGCCTCCGGCAGCTGCTGGTTCGACAACTCCGCAGCGAAGGCTACAGCGTGCTCGAGGCCGGCTACGGTCTGGAGGCGCTCGCCGTGGCGCGGGACTCAGCCGAGCCGATCGACCTGGTACTCACGGACATTGTCATGCCGGGCATGATCGGCACTGAGCTGGCTCAGCGGCTGTTGATGGAACATCCCGGCATTCACGTGGTACTCATGTCTGCCCATGTGATCGATAGCCTGGGCGCACCAGATAGATTCCCGGGCGGTGTTCCGGTCCTGCAAAAGCCGTTCGACGGTGGAAAGATGCTGGCTTATGTCCAGCTGGCCCTCAACACGTCCGCCGCAACTCCCCTGGAACCACAGCCCTGATGTGGGCGAGAGTCACCCCAAGTCCACGCCCCGCTCCAACTCGACCAGCATGGCGCGCCGTTGCATCTTGTAGGTCGTAAGAAGGTGCGTCAAAACCGGATTCGGAGCCGGGAATGCTGGAGGCTATTCGCCGTTTCGTCAGTGATCGGCTCGTCGGTGAGCCGACCGTTGAGCCCGAACCTTCAAGATCTCGTCGGGTGGAGCTCGCGGCCTGCGCCCTCTTGCTCGAACTGGCACACTCGGATGGAGAGTTCAGTAGCGAGGAGCAACGGCATATCGAGCGTACGCTGGTACGCCATTTTGGTCTCGATGAGGCTACCGCGGCGGAGCTCCTCCGGCTGGCGGAATCGGAACGGGTGGAGTCCCTCGATCATTTTCAGTTCACCCGATTGATAGCCTCGGAGTACGACCTGGGGCAGAAGATGCTGCTGGCGGAAATCATGTGGGGCGTCATCCTGGCGGATGGACGGCTCAGCGACCACGAGACCCATTTGGTGCGGAAGCTGGCGAGTCTCATGCAATTGGAGCCGGCCTATCTGGCACAGGCTCGGCGCGCTGCGAGCGGCGACGGCTGATGCTTTTCCGGTTTGGGCGGCTACATGGCGCCATTGGCTGGCTGCTCACGCTGTGGGGCGTTGCCGCGCTGGCGGTGGGCGCTCGAGGATATCTGACCGCAGCGCCGATACGGCCGGGGTGGGTGCTGGCGGGTCTCATTGCGATTGCCTGTGGTACCGCCATGATCCGATGGGCCCGGCGTGCTCGCCCCGACTGATGGAAGCGATTCCGAAAGAGTGACCTCTCCGTCGGCATCGTTCTCTCTTCTACTCACCCTCGGTGTCGTTCTGGTAATGTCACCACCGGAGGCACGGGCCCAGGCCCCACCGGCCAAGGTTGCGCCTCCAGTCGGCCAGGTCACCACAGCCGAACGGGTAGCCAGGCTCCGCACCGCGTATCCGGCGATTGACCGTCTGTTCCACGATTTTGCCGAACGGTCTCACGTGCCGGGCATTGCCTACGGAATCATTGTCGACGGACAGCTTGCCCACGTCGGGATCGCGGGGTATCGCGACCTGTCGTCGCGCTCGCCGGTCGACACAGCGACTGTTTTCCGCATCGCGTCGATGACCAAGAGCTTCACCGCGGCCGCCATCCTGCAGCTGCGCGACGCGGGGCGGCTGTCGCTTGACGACCCGGCGGAACGCTACCTGCCGGAGCTCGCCGGCCTTCGCTATCCCACCGCCGACGCACCGAAGATCACCATCCGTCACCTGCTGTCGCACTCGGCCGGGTTCCCCGAGGACAACCCGTGGGGAGACCGGCAGCTGGCCGTGACCGACGAACAGATGTCGCAGATGATGCGGCAGGGCATCCCGTTCTCGACCGCGCCCGGGACGGCTTACGAATATTCGAATTACGGTTTTGCCATCCTCGGCCGCATCGTGGCTCACGTGTCGGGGCAGCCTTACACCCGCTATCTCACCGACCGGGTGCTCCGTCCGCTCGGCATGAAGGCCACGACGCTCGAAGCGTCGGCCGTGCCGGCTGAGCGGCTGGCCCACGGCTACCGCTGGCAGGACGATACCTGGCTCGAGGAGGAGCAGCTCCCCGACGGAGCGTTCGGGCCCATGGGCGGCATGCTGACCTCGATCAGCGACCTGGCAAAGTGGGTGGGGTTCATGCTGGATGCATGGCCGGCGCGCGACAGCGTGGACTCGAGCCCGCTAAGCCGTGCTGCGCGGCGCGAAATGCAACAGATCGCACGTTACGGTGGCGCCTCGGCGGTCCGTAACGACTCCACCGGCGCCGTGGCGCTGAATGCCGGTGGCTATGGCTATGGACTCAGGATTCAGCAGACCTGTCGTTTCCGCTCGCTGGTGTCGCACAGCGGAGGCCTTCCTGGCTTCGGGTCGATCATGCGATGGCTCCCTGAGTCTGGCGTAGGGATCGTCGCGCTGGGCAATCTCACCTACACCCGGTGGGGCGATGTCACCGAGGAAGCGCTGGCGATCTTGCACGACACCGGCGGACTCGTGCCACGCGCGCCCGAGCCCGCACCGGTGCTGGTGCAGCGGCAGGCGCAGGTCTCCCGGCTGATCCGAGAATGGGACAACGCGCTTGCCGACAGCGTGGCCGCGATGAACTTGTACCTGGACGAGTCGAAGGAACGGCGGCGGCCCGCATCGAGGAACTGCGGCGGCAGGCCGGAGGTGGGTGCAGGAGCTATGGCCCGCTCGAGGCCGAGAACGCGCTGCGGGGGCGGTGGCGCATGCGCTGCCGGAAAGGCGACCTGCGAGTCTCGATGACGCTGGCCCCGACAGTGCCTGCCGGGGTGCAGTTTCTCGAGGTCAGTACGCTGGCGAAGGGGGAGAGCTTGTCGCCGAGGCCGGCCTGCCGCTGAA
>JAICPP010000114.1 GCA_025929805.1 Gemmatimonadales bacterium
GGCATCCAGGTCGCATACCCCGACGAGGTGTACCTCTTCCATTCTGGCGAGATGCCGGGCGTGGTGCTGTCCCAGGGCTCCGACTCCGATCACTCCCACCGGGAGTCGGGCTCTCACGCCGGAACGCCTCGCTCACTGGACTCCACAAAGGCCAGGAAGCGCTCGACTTCCGGAAACGGGGTGAGCTCGGTGCGAGCGCGCTCCATGGCCTGGGACAGATTGAGATCCGAGTTGAAGAACAGCCGGTACGCGCGCTTGAGCGCTGCTACGGTCTCGCCGGAGAATCCGGCCCGCTGCAGCCCGATGGAGTTGAGCCCGTAAAGCTCCATCGGGTTACCCACGGCTTTGACATAGGGCGGTATGTCCTGATTGACCCGGGACCCTCCCCCCACGAAGGCATAGGTGCCGATCGTGACGAACTGATGCACGGCGTTGAGCCCGCTCAGGATGGCCCGCTCATGAATGGTCACATGGCCGGCGCATTGCGTGGCGTTCGCGATCACCACGTCGTCGCCGATATGGCAATCGTGGGCCAGGTGCACATAGGTCATGATGAAGCAACGCGCACCCACGGTGGTCTTGAACGTCGCGGTCGTGGCACGATTGATCGTGGTGTATTCCCGGATAATGGTGTCCTCGCCAACCTCCACCCAGGTTTCCTCGCCCCGATACTTCAAATCCTGAGGGTCGCCCCCCAGGATCGATCCATCGCCCACTAACACGCCATCCGCCAGGCGAACGTTCCGCTGCAGCGTCACCCGGGGCCCCAGGCGACAGCGGTCGCCCACGATGACGTTAGGGCCGATGATGGCAAAGGGACCCACAGTGACGCCGCTGCCCAGCTCGGCCGAAGGATCGATCAGCGCGGTCGGGTGGATGGCTGGTTTCACCGATCGACCACCCGGGCCATCATTTCGGCTTCCGCCACCACCTGTCCCTCGACGTAGGCCACCCCCTTCATCCGGCAGGTCCGCCCGCGGTTCTGCAGCATCTCCAGCTCGCAGCGAAGCTGGTCCCCCGGCAACACCGGCCGGCGGAATTTGACGTTGTCCAGCGACATGAAGTACACCACCTTTTGCTCGGGATCTTCGATCGTCCCCAGGAGCAGCATGCCGCCTACCTGTGCCATCGCCTCGATGATGAGCACGCCTGGCATGATTGGATGACCGGGGAAATGGCCCTGGAAGAACGGTTCGTTGATGGTCACGTTCTTGATCCCCACGATCCGTCTGGTTCCTTCGACCTCGATGATGCGGTCGACCAACAGGAACGGGTAACGGTGAGGGATGACGTCCAGGATCCGGCCGATGTCCATCACAACCCCTCCAGCGCGCTGTCCAGTGCGGGTGAGCCAATGGGCCAGCGCAATATTACCCTGGTGGCTCGGCTTCGTGGCGACGACATGGGCCTGGATCCGGCCCCCGATGAGGGCCAGGTCTCCCAGGATGTCGCCGGCCTTGTGGCGGACAAACTCGTCGGGCCAGCGAAGCGACCCGCCCACCAGCCCGTCTTCTGAAAGCACGAGAGTGGATTCCAGGGCCGCCCCTAGGGCCAGCCCGCGGGCCCGCAACGCCTCCGCTTCTCGGAGGAAGCCGAACGTGCGAGCCTCCGAAATCTCCTCGGCGAAAGCAGCGGGAGTGATGTCATAGGAGCCGGTCTGACGGCCGATCAGCGGATGACTCCATTCGATGGTGGTGGTGAGCCGGAGCGCTTTCGAGGGGGCTACTACGTAGGAGGAGTCTCCCTCGGTGAGGTTGAACGGCACCGTCACCCGGTACACCACAGGCTCACCCGCCTGCTCCGCGATGCCGGCTTCCTGCAGGGCGCTGAGGTAAGGCGAAAACGAGCCATCGCCGATCGGTGGCTCCGGGCCATTCAGCTCGATGGTCAGATCGTCGATCTGGAGAGCTGCCGCGGCGGCGAGCAGATGCTCCACTGTCTGTACCACCGTCTCGCCCTGGCCCAGCACCGTGCGCCGCTCGGTGGATTGCACTTGGCTGAGCCGCGCCGGGATTTCGGGTAAGCCGGGGAGGTCGGTCCTTCGGAAGACGATGCCCTGCCCCGCTGGAGCGGCCTGGCAAACCGCCGAGACGAAGGAGCCGGTATGCAACCCGACTCCACTCACCGACGCATTGCGCGCGAGCGTACGTCTAGGCACGCCGGGCCTGCTCCGGCACCAGGGCCTCCAGCTCGTCAACGATGGGAGCGAGCCGGTACATGGCCGCTTGCGCGCGGAGAAACTGACGATGGGGACGGGCCGGATGACCGCTGAACGAAGCGCCGGCGGGAACGTCACCGAAGATGGCGCTCTTCGCCGCGATCCGGGCACGGTCGCCGATGACGAGATGATCGGTTACCCCCACGTGCCCGGCGAGGATGGCATCGTTGCCGATCCGGGTGCTTCCGGCGATCCCCACGCCGGCCATGACCAGGCACCGTTCCCCGATCCTGACGTTATGCCCGACTTGAACCAGGTTGTCCAACTTGGTTCCCTGCCCCACGAAGGTATCGTCGATGCTGCCGCGGTCGATGCAGGTATTGGAGCCCACCTCGACATCATCTTCGATGATGCAGCCCCCGATGTGCGGAATGCGGGTGTGTCCCTTGCCATCCGATAGATAACCGAACCCGTCGCCGCCGATTACCGCGCCAGCTTTCAGAACCACCCGGCTACCCAGCCGGCTTCCGGCATAACACACGACGCCGGGGCCGAGTACGGCGTCGTCGCCGACGCTGACCCCGTCGCCCAGTGAGACGTGGTGCGCCAACCGGGTTCTGGCACCGAGGCGGACTCCCCGGCCCAGCACCACATAGGCTCCCACCGATACATCGGAGCCGAGGACGGTGCCCTCTCCAATTCGAGCCGTAGGATCGATTCCTCCAGCCGGCTGCTCGTCGGGGAAGAGAGTGCGGATGACTCGAACCAGGGCTGCATAGGGATCTCGTACCACGATGCGGGCCCGAGGGCCACTCCCCCCGGCGACCAACTCCTCAGGAATCAACACGGCGCCGGCCTGGGAGCTTCCGAGGTCGTTGGCGTACCGGCTGGATACAGCGAAGGAGAGCGCGTTGGGGCCGGCCCGGTCGAGGGGACGAACGGCCTCAATGCACACCGCTCCATCGCCAAGCAGGCGGCCACCGACCAGGTCGGCGACCGCCTGCGCGGTAAGGCTGACAGCCGTCACGCGACTAGCTGCCCGCTTTGAGCTGCTGGATGACGCGCTGGGTCAGATCCAGCGTCTTGTCGGCGGTGACAATCCCGTTGTTGGGAGCGCTCACGTCGAAGATCATGGCATAGTTGCCGGCCGCGCGCACGCCCTCGATCACACTGTTCACCTTGCTCTGGATCGGGTCGAGCAGCTCGCGTTCCCGGGTGGCGGCCTTCTGCTGCAGTTCCTGGGTCCGCTGCTCCAGCTTCTGCTGCTGCGCCTGGAGGTCCTTGCGTCTGGCCGCCCTCTGGGTCGGGCTCAGCATGACCGACTGCTGGTCGAAGTCGGACGCGGCAGAATCGAGGCTGGCCTGAAGCTTTTGCACCTCGACTCTATAGGTGGCGAGCTCCTTGGTGAAGGTCGACTCGGCTTTGACGTATCCGGGCGTCTGCTTGAGGATGGCCTGGGTGTTGACATAGGCAACCCTGGGGCTAGCAGCCTGTTGAGCGGCGAGCGACCCGGTTCCCGCCAGCGAGCCAACGGCCAATCCCACCCAGACTCCCACGACGACAAGCTTCATGCTTCACTCCCGATGAAAGGTGCGTTCCTGCTCAAAAGAAATTCCCCAACTTGAAGTGGAGCTGCCAGCCTGGCTTGGGCCGGCCAAGATTGTCCACCCGATCGAAACCATATCCGAGATCGACGCCTATGGGCCCGAGTGGCGAGATGACCGCCGCCCCGAAGCCGGCTCCCCGGAAAAGCCGGGTCGGATCCCACTGCCGTGCGGTTCGATAGACGTTTCCGGCATCGAAGAACGCACTCACGTAGAGAGACTGGCTGATCCGCGCGCCGGTCTCGACAGTAAACGCCGCGTACGATTTGCCAAACGACTCGGCGCTGGCGGCGTTGTTCCCCCCTGCACTGGGGTCGAATCCTCCCGGCGTTATCGAGAACTCGTCGTACCCCCGAAGAGGGACTCCATACTGCACGCCACCGAGGGCGTATAGATCATGGTAGAACGGCCCCGCATCGCCGAAGACGAAGCCGGATTTGGCCGTCAACCCGAGCACGAACTGAACTCCGGCACCCAGCTGTTCGTCGCCACCGAGGCTCCCCAGCGGAGCGTACCAGCGTCCTTCCAGATCCACCTTCCGGTAACTGCCGGTTCCTCCGAGGATACCGCCGTTCAGCTCCCCGCTCACGTTGGTCATGGAACCGCCAGTGGCGAAGGGCAAACCTACTCGCGTGTCCCGAACCACGCTGGTACCCACGGACGAGCGGGTGCAGCCTGTCGGGCAGCGGAACCGCGCGCGGATGTCCGCCGAGCCCTCTTCGTACCGGATACGCTGGAACGAGTAGGAGGTAAAGAATCGGGTGTAGCGTGACCCCAGAAACGGAAAGCCCAGCTGCAGGCTGCCGCCGGTCTGCTTACGCCGGCCCAGATCTCCAATGGTGTACCGGGCCCGCGAGTCGAAGAGCGAGATGGTACCCGAGATCCTGCTCTCCCGAATGGCCGGATCGGTGTAGCTCAGGGTAAAGTCGTTGATGTTCTTTCCGAACTGCCACTGCAGCTTGCCCCGCTTTCCTCGACCGAACAGGTTGGGCTCCTCCAACCCTAGAAACCCGCCCACGCCGGTGCCCTGCCCCAGAGACGCCCCGAAGTTGATGTTCCCGGTGCGGCGTTCCTCCACCCGGAAGATGACGTCGACGTCGACGCCGTTGGCCGCGGGCTTGACGTCCGGGGGAGGAAGCGGCTGCTGGAAGAAGCCCAGGTTGGACACGTTCTGATACGAGCGGATCAGCCGGTCCTGGCTGAACAGGTCGCCGGGGAGCATGACGATGGCCTCGCGAATGACCCGCTCGTGGGTGACATCATTGCCCACAATCTCGATCTTGTTGATCGTTGCGGGGGAGCCCTCTCGAATGTTCCAGCGTAGGTCCACGAGGGGCACGTCTCGGAGGCCGGTCCGGCGAATTTCTTCCGGCTGTACCTGGGCGTAGATGTAGCCATTGTTGGCGTAAAGCTTCTGCACCCGCTCCGTCGCTTCATTCCAGCTCGACCGGCTGAACGGGCGGGGATCACCCACCGGCGTCCCACCCGGCCCGATCGGGCCAAAGGGATAGATCGCTCGGAGCTCCTCGGTCGAGAACCGGCGGTTGCCTTGGATATCGAAGGTGCCCACGCGATAGACCTGACCCTCATTCACCGTCAGGTGCAGCACCGCCTTGCCCCCTGTGGAATCCGAGATCAAGGAGTCTTCAGTGACCTGGAAGTCCACGAAGCCGCGGTCCGCGTACCAGCCGGGAAGCCGTTCACGCACGTCCTGCTCTACCGTGCGTTCATCGTACTCCCCTTTCTGGAACCACCAGAAGCCCTCCGGGCGGGTGGACATGTGCTTCACCACGGCCTTGTCCGAAAAGTGCTTGTTGCCGTCGATGCGGACCTGACTGATGGCGACCCGCTCGCCTTCGTTGATATCGAACACGATGCGGGCCTTGCCGGGTTGCGGCGTCAGCTGCAGCACCTTCACTTCGGACGCATAGTAGCCTTGGTGCTTGTAGAGCGAGTCGATGGCGGCGCGGGCTTGCTCCACGGCGTTGCGGTCGAGCGGCCTGCCCTCCGTCAGGCGGACTCGGCCCTTTACCTCGCCATCACTCAGCCGGTTCACTCCCCGGACCGCCCACCGCTCCAGCACCGGCCGCTCCTTGACTCGAATGACCAGGATCAGACGCCGACCAACGTTGCGCTGCTCGACTTGCACGTCGTCGAATTGACCGGTGCGGAACAGCGCGGTAATGGCCCGCTGGATGTCGCGATAATTGATGGGTTGACGAACGATGACGCCTGAGCTGCCGATGATCTGGGAGGGAGTGAGTCGCTGGTTGCCCTCTACTCGGATGCTGTCAACCGAGGGCGGGGAGCCTTCCTGGGCCCAGAGGGCCGCTGGGCCGCTCTGAAGGAGCCAGCCGGTGGTGAGGAGGAAGAGAAAACGACGCATCGGCACGCGGGTAAGCGCGCCGGGCTTCCTCGTGGAAGCCCGGCGCGGCTTTAGGCCTGGGTTCCGGTCAGCGCCCGGAAGACCAGCCGTTCGCCGTCGGGCGCAACATCGACCTCGATCTCGTCCCCCCGGCCGAACTCGCCCATCAGGATCTTCTCGCTGAGAGGATCCTCGATATAGCGCTGGATGGAGCGCTTCAAGGGTCGCGCGCCATAGTTCTGGTCGTACCCGTGTTCGACCAGGAAGTCGGTTGCGGCGGGCGTGAGCTTGACCTCGTCGCCCAGGCGCCGCTGCACTTCGCGCAGGAGGATGGTGACGATCTGCGCAATGTGGTCCTTGGCCAGCGGGTGGAAGACGATCACATCGTCGAGCCGGTTCAGGAACTCCGGATTGAAGGTCTTGTTCATCTCGTCCTTGACCGTCTCCTGCATCTTCTCGAAGCTCGCCCCTGCATCGCCGCCGTGGAACCCGAGCGCCTTACCCTTCATGATGTCGCGGGCGCCGACGTTGGAGGTCATGATCACGACCGTGTTCTTGAAGTCGATGACCCGGCCGTAATTGTCGGTAAGGTGTCCCTCATCCAGCACCTGGAGCAGGATGTTGAAGACATCGGGGTGCGCCTTCTCGATTTCGTCCAGCAGGACCACCGAGTACGGCTTCCGGCGCACCGCCTTCGTCAGGGTGCCGGAATCCTCATAGCCCACATAGCCCGGAGGAGCGCCGATCAGCCGTGACACCGAGAACTTCTCCATGTACTCGGACATGTCGACTCGGATCAGGGCCGAGGCATCGGCAAAGAGGAACTTGGCCAGTGCCCGGGCCAGCTCCGTCTTCCCGACACCAGTGGGACCGGAGAAAATAAACGAGCCGATCGGACGGTTGGGGTCCTTGAGGCCGGCGCGCGACCGGCGAATGGCCCGCGACACCGCCTTGATGGCTTCGTCCTGACCGACCACCGAGCCGTGCAGCTCTTCCTCCATGCGCATCAGACGCGCGGTCTCTGCTTCCTGCAAGCGAGTGACCGGGATCCCAGTCCAGCGCGAGACGATGAAGGCGATCGCCTCCTCGTCGATAACAGGACGTCGAGTCTGCCGCTCGCGCTCCCACTCCTCATTCTTGAGCCGGATCTGGTTCTGCAGATCCCGCTCCTGGTCCCGCAGTGAGGCCGCGCGCTCGAAGTTCTGATCGCGGACGGCGTCCTCCTTCTGGACGTTCACCTTTTCCAATGCGGTCTTCAGCTCCGCGACCTCTGCGGGGGGTACCTGCGACGCCAGGCGCGCCCGGGCGCCGGCCTCATCGATGACGTCGATTGCCTTATCGGGAAGGAATCGATCGGTGATGTAGCGCTCCGACAGCTCGGCCGCCGCGCTCAAGGTGGCGTCCGGAATGCTGATCCGGTGGTGGTCTTCGTATTTCTTGCGCAGACCCTTGAGGATCTCGACGGTTTCGCCCACCGTGGGGGGCTCCACCACGACCGTCTGGAACCGGCGCTCCAGAGCGCCATCCTTCTCGATGTACTTCCGGTATTCATTCAACGTAGAAGCGCCCACGCACTGCAGCTCGCCGCGAGCGAGCGCGGGCTTCAGCATGTTGGAGGCATCGATGGCCCCCTCCGCTGCTCCGGCGCCCACCAGCGTGTGCAGCTCATCGATGAAGAGGATGATCTGCTTGTTCTGGGCGATCTCGTTCATGACCGCCTTGAGTCGCTCCTCGAACTGGCCCCGATACTTGGTGCCCGCGATGACCGCCGCCATGTCCAGAGACAGGACCCGGTGGTCGCGCAAGACGTCCGGGCATAGACCGTTGGCAATGAGCAGCGCCAGACCCTCGACAATGGCGGTCTTGCCCACGCCCGGCTCCCCGATGAGCACCGGATTGTTCTTCTTGCGCCGGGCCAGGATCTCCATGACCCGCTCGATCTCCTTGGCCCGTCCGATGGTGGGATCGAGCTGGCCTTCCGCGGCGAGCTGGGTCAGATCGCGACAGAAGTGGTCGAGCGCCGGGGTCTTGGATTTCTTTTCCGACTTGGGCGTGGCGCTGGGCTGGCTGCTGCCGCTGCCGGCCGACGCCTGGGGCATGTCACTCCCCAGCAGCCGCAGGGTCTCGGCCCGAGACTGCTCGAGATTGACGCCGGCGTCGGTCAGTACCTGCGCCGCGATCCCCTTCTCCTCTCGCAGCAGCCCGAGCAACAGGTGCTCAGTCCCCACGTAGGAGTGATTGAGCTCGCGCGCTTCGGTCATGGCCAGCTCGAGCACCTTCTTGGCCCGGGAGGTGTACGGAAGGTCCGGACCGGCGGCCGCGGCCGCTTTGCCCTTCTTTACGGTTTCCTCGATCTTCTGCTGGATATCCTCGAGATCGACGTTCAGGTTGGTGAGGACTGCCGCCGCTACCCCCTCACCCTCGCGGATCAGGCCCAGGAGGATGTGCTCCGTCCCCACGTATTCGTGATGCAGGCGGGCCGCCTCCTCGCGAGCCATCTGCAGGACTTTGCGGACACGATCAGTAAAGTTGTATCCGTTCATCTCGGTACCCTACGTAGCTCCGAAGCTCTGCCGTTGCGGCTCATCCGCGACGTCCCACTTCGGATTCCAACACTTTGCGCACGAACTGTGCCCGCCGGACTGGCAGCTCTGGATCGTTGGGAGCCACGCCTTCGGCCACCGCCAGATGAGCCGGTTGGGTATACACCAACAACTTGTTGAGCGTATACATGCCCACATCGGGGATCAGGCTCACTCCTACCCCCAGGCGCACTCCGCTCAACAGGTTCATCGCCTCTTCGAACGACAGGGCTCGTGCATAACGAAGCAACCCGTAGGCCCGCCAAACCTTGTCTTCGATGATGGCCGGAGCATCGCGCAGCAGCACCTGCCGAGCCTGCTCCTCATAGTCCACGACCTGCCTGACCATTTTGCCAAGGTGGTCGAGCAGTTCATACTCGGAACTACCGAGAGTGGTCTGGTTGGACAGTTGGAAGAAGTTGCCGACGACCTCGCTGCCCTCCCCATAGAGGCCGCGAAAGGTCAGTCCAACCTGCGCCAGGCCCTGTAGCACCTTGGTGATTTCCTTAGTCAACACCAGGCCGGGAAGATGGATCAGAACCGAGGCCCGAAGCCCGGTGCCAACGTTGGTCGGACAGGAGGTAAGGTAACCAAACTCAGAGTGAAATGCGAATGCAAGTCGTTGTCCCAGTTCGGCGTCCAGCCGGTCGACTTCGGCGTACGCGGCGTCCAGCGCAAAGCCGGAGTGAAGACCCTGAAGCCGGAGGTGGTCCTCCTCGTTCAGCATGACTCCGAGCCGATCCTGCACCAGTACGGAGGCACCCGAGCGCACCCGCCCGTCCGCATCCAGGCCAGCCAGTTCCTTGCTGACCAGGTGTCGCTCATGGAGGAGCTGCCGGTCGGTTCGCTCCATCCGGTCCAACCGGAACTTGATGGCTCGCCGAAGCAGCACGGTATCGCGGGCGGCGGCCTCGACCGAGTCGAGGATGTCCTCTCGTTCGGTCTCTGAGTTGCGTCCCTGGAACACGCGCCCGGCCAGATTACGCGCCAGCCGGATCCGGGTGGAGAGCACGAGATGGCTGGACGGCCCGCTGGCGTCGAGCCACCCGACACCTCCATCGGTAAGCAAGCTGAGATCGATCATTCCAGCACCCGAAGTCTATCCCGGAGCTCGGCGGCCAGCTCGAAGTTCTCGGTCTCGACCGCCAATCGGAGCTGCTCCCTCAGCTCGGCGGCCTGCCGTCGCTCCGCCGGCGCAGTGGGTTCGTGATCGGTATAACGCTCACCCATGTGATGAGTAGACCCATGCAGTCGCCGGAGCAGATCGCGCAGCGGAACCTCGAAGGCTCGGTAGCAATCGGGGCACCCAAGACGCCCGCTATCGCGAAAATCCTGCAATGAGCCGCCACACCGGGGGCAGTTGTCGCCCGTCCGGGGTGCGGGTGCCTGCTCCGGCAGCTCCTGGCCCATTGCCGCCAGAAACGTCCCCAGCGGCGTCTTGGGCAGTGAGCCCGGGCTTTCCACTCCCTTTTCCGCGGCGCAGCGCTCGCAGAGATGCAAGGTGGTGACCTGCTCGTTGA
>JAICPP010000220.1 GCA_025929805.1 Gemmatimonadales bacterium
CCCGGCCCGAAGGCGACAACGAGGTGGTGCTCGGCATCGATCAGGCGGGGAACTACTTCCTCGACGGACGCCCGTTACCCGCCGGCACGCTGGAGGACCAGCTCCGGTCGCGCTTCGCCAGCCGAACCGAAGACAAGATCCTGTACTTCAAGGCCGACAACCAGCTCAAGTATGCCAAGGTTCAGGAAGCGGTCGAGACCGCGCGGAAGGCCGGCGTGCGAGTGATGGCCGCCATCACCGAGCCGACCAAGAGCGCGTTGTTCCAGACCGACAAGGAGGAGGAGAACTGATATGGCCGGTGGAGGCGGAGATGCACGGGGGGCGCTGACCTCGGAACCCAATGTGGTTCCGATGATCGACATTCTGCTCGTGCTTCTGATCATCTTCATGATTACCCAGCCGCTGTCGCGGATGGCGCTCGACGTCCAGGTTCCACCTCCGGACACCCCAGCCACGACGAAGGCGCCACCCAGCCAGATCGTCCTCGAGCTGGCAGACGACGGAGGGTACGCCATCAATGGCCAGCCGGTGCCCAAGGCGCAGCTCGACACTCAGATTCACGCTATTTACGACCAGCGCCCGGCCAAGCTGCTCTTCATCAAGGCGGGTCCTAACCGGATCTACCAGGATGTGATCGAAGCCATGGACGTGGCGCGGGGGGCCGGTGTCCAGATCATTGGGTTCACCCCGCGGGAAGCGGATCGTCCGCAACAGCAGCGGCAGCAGTAGCGACTCATCAGGTGGGGACTCTCAATCCCGTGGCGGGGACCCAAGTGGGTCCCCGCCCGTGTGTTTAGTCCGGGCGCACACGTCTCTCCCGTTATGTTAGGATAGGATGACGGGAAAGATGGGGGGACGGGAAAGACGGAAGGGCACCAGGTGTTTCCTGCCCGTCCTTCCCGACTTTCCCATCCTTCCCGTCCTACTAACCACGAGGAACCTACGCGCTCTCCTTCGCCACTTGTCCTGAAACCTCCAGCTCCTCCCCGTCAGTATCTGGGGCTGATCGCCTCCCTTGTCCTCCACGCAGTGTTGCTGGGATTCCTGGTTGCACGGGGCGAGAGACTGTGGACTCGAAGCACGAGCCCAGGTCTCTCCGTGTTAGGAGGCATCAGTACACCGAGTGGCGGTGGCGGGGGATCCCGGGTGGCGTATATTACGCTCCCGCCGATTCCGGAGGCCGATAAGCCGCCGGTTGTTCGGCCGGCGCCGGTTCCGTTACCAGTTCGGGCCAAGGCAAAACCGGCCCCCGAGCCGGAGCCGGTACCTGCGGCGGCTCCAGAGCCGCCCGATACGGTCTCTCCGCCACCCGCCGAGCCCACGCTTGCCGGCGGCGACACGGCTGCTGGCTCAGGCGGTGGAGCTGGAGGAGGATCGACTCGAGGCGCGGGGCAGGGGCCGGGAGGAGGGACTGGAGGGATCGGTCCTGGCGGGGAGGGCGGCCGAGCTCGCCCGCCCGAGCCCCGAGACATGGCGTTTCCGTTCGATAATCCACCCAAAGAGCTGCGTGGCATGTCGCTCAACGTGACATTCTGGGTCCGAGTAGACGGGAAGGTGGATCGGTACCTGGTGGAGCCCGAAATCAAGGACCGCGACTACGCCAAGAAATTCGATGAGGTCATGCGCGCCTTCCGCTTTACACCCGCCCAGGCGCCGGACGGGACCCGAATCCCCGGCACGACCAGAATCTCCTTTACCCTTCCTGGGAAGAGCAGCTCCTAACCTCTTGCCGTCTGTTATTGCTCCTCAACCGGCAGAGTACCGGCCGGATCAAGGTCGGTCTACCCGCACGAGGCACCAATGAGTCGGCTCTTCATCCGAAAGTCTGTCCAGGACTGCGAAAGAGATATCCAGATGCGCGGGGGGCTGCGGCGGTCCCTCAACCGTTGGCATCTCACTGCTCTCGGAGTGGGCGCGACCATCGGTGCGGGCATCTTTGCAACCACCGGAACGGCAATCGTGGGAGACGAGCTGCGGCCCGGCGCCGGGCCGGCTATCGTGCTCTCCTTCCTGCTGACGGCCCTGACCTGCGGATTCGCCGCGCTCTGCTATGCCGAGTTCGCGGCCATGGTACCCATTTCGGGGTCGGCGTACACCTACGCCTACGCCTCGCTCGGTGAGCTGGTGGCCTGGATCATCGGGTGGGATCTGATCATCGAGTATGCGGTGGGCAACATCGGTGTCGCGATCGGTTGGTCAGGCTACTTCCGCGAGCTGCTCTCGCATTTCGGCATCTCACTGCCGGCGTGGCTCGCAACCGACTACCGCTCGGCGCACATGGCGCTCGAGGCGGTGAACAACGGTGCCTCCGACGCATCGACGACCTACCTGGCCAGCGCCATCTCGACGGCGCCCCACCTCTTCGGCTTCCCGGTCATTGCCAATCTGCCCGCCTTCCTCATCGTGGCGCTCATTACCACGGTCCTGGTGATCGGCATTCGCGAGTCAGCCAACTCGAACAACGCCATGGTTCTTCTCAAGATCGCCGTGATCCTCTTCTTCTGCGCCGTCGGGCTCACCTTGATCAGGCCGGGGAACTGGACCAATCCGGAGCTGGGGGGCTTTGCGCCGAATGGATGGGCCGGCATCAGCGCTGGAGCGGCCATCATCTTCTTCAGCTATATCGGGTTCGATGCGACGTCGACCGCCGCGGAAGAAGCCAAGGACCCGGCGCGTGACATGCCGTTCGGCATCATCATGAGCCTGGTTATCTGCACTGTGCTCTACATCGTGCTTTCGTTGGTCATGACCGGGATAGCGCCCTGGAACAAGCTGGGCACACCGGAGCCAATGGTCACCGCTCTCGCGCTGGCGGATGGCTCACCACGGCTGCTGTCACTCTCCCGCCTTATCGTCTCATTGGGCGCGGTCATCGCCATGACCAGTGTGCTCCTGGTCTTTCAGCTGGGCCAGCCCCGCATCTTTATGTCGATGGCCCGGGATGGATTGCTGCCACCGTTTCTGGCGAAGGTGCATCCGCGGTTCAAGACACCCTATCTGGGGACCATCATCACGGGGACCTTCGTAGCGACCTTTGCCGCGTTCGCCAACATCGCCGAGGTCGTGGATCTCACGAACATTGGGACTCTGTTCGCGTTTGTGCTGGTTTCGGCTGGTGTGATCGTGTTGCGGAAGATCGAACCCGACCGACCCCGCCCGTTCCGGGCACCCTTGGTCCCCCTCACGCCGCTCATCTCGATCGCAGCCTGTCTTTATCTCATGCTCCAGCTTCCCACCCTCACCTGGATTCGATTCGGCATCTGGTTGGCGCTGGGTCTGCTGATCTACATGGTGTATGGGATCCGGCACAGCCGATTGGGCCGGCGGGCGGCCGGACGGGAGAACTGACCTACCGGTCAGCGGCTGCCGCGAGGAGGAGCGCCCCGGCTACTGCGTCGATTGGAATCTCGGTGGGCTGGAATGCGGGCTCCTCGCGAAGCTTGGTGAGAAGAGCCCGCCGGAGCGCCTGCTCTTCAGTCAATAACCCGCCGGTAATGGCAACCGGGATCGGCGGCGAGATGTCCATCTTCGGCAGCAGGCAGATGGCAAGCTGTGAGAGCTCCCGCGCAGCATAGTCGGCGATCCCCTGTGCCAGCGGATCGCCGTCGGCAGCTACCTCGAGGACGTGAGGGGCCAGCGCCGCCACTTCGGCCGGGGATGCTCCCGCTGCCCAGCGGATGAGAGCATCGAAGTCGGCGCTCCGAGTGGCCTTGAGAAGGCGTTCGCTCAGCGCGGTCGGTGGGCTGCGGCCATCGGCCGCCCGGCTGACGGCCCCAAGCGACGCGCGACCAATGGCGTACCCGCTTCCTTCGTCGCCCATTTGCCAGCCATAGCCGCCAATGCGGTACTGCTTTCCCTTTTGATCGCGCCCGACCGCAACGCTGCCGGTGCCGGCACTGACGACGATGCCAGGTCCGTGCTGAAAGGCAGCCGCCAGTGCGATCTCGATGTCCGTCGTAACGATGACTTGAGAAACAATGTTCTCATTACGGAGGGCCGTGCGAAGCTCATCGCGTTCGGTTGGGCGGCCCGCCCCAGCGGCACCGACCACCAGCACGTCTCCGATGAGTCTTCCAGCGTCGGACAAGGCCCTCCGGACAACTTCCGTAATCGTGCTCGCGGAAGCGAGCGCTCGGCCAGGGCGAACCGCGGCACCCGGTCCTTCGGCTCGGCCGACAATTTTTCCATCCTGAGAGACTGCGACGGCGGATTTGGTGCCGCCCACATCGGCGCCGATTAGGATTTTCGACATCTTACAACTCTGAAGAAATGGAACCAGAACCGGGGACCGGGAGATGACCTCGCACTTAGCGATCTTCCAGTCGCGACCTGGTTCCTGGTCCCCGGTCCCTGGTCCCTCTCGTCGTGCGGGGAAGATAGCTCAGCGCGATTCCGCTGCCGACCGCCAGCAAGGTGCCCAAGGGGACGTACCAGGGCCAGGCCAGGCGGCCAGCCGGAGCGAGCCAGCTGAAGATCGACGTAGTCGAGAGCTGGTGGGCGAAGACCACGAGGAGCATGACTACCACTGTGAAGCCCACCGAGCCCACGATGTCACGCCCGCTGGCACGGGGCCACCAGGC
>JAICPP010000181.1 GCA_025929805.1 Gemmatimonadales bacterium
CTCCGCCTTTTCGCCAATCCTGAAATCCTCATCTGCGAGCTGGCCTAGCTCTCTCATGGTGACGCTTTGCTTCGGCACTCGGCCGCAGGTGATCAAGGCTTCAGTGCTGCTCCCCGCATTACGGGCTCGTTGGCCGGTCACGACCGTCGATACGGGACAGCACTACGATTTCGAGTTGAACCGGCTCCTCTATGAACAGCTCGAGATCCCTGCCCCTGATCACTTCCTTGAGGTTGGCTCTGCGGATCCCGCCGACCAAACGGCGGCTGTGCTGGTACGTACCGCGGCAGTTCTGCGACGTGATGTTCCCGCTGCCGTGGTGGTGATCGGTGATACCAACAGCACCCTTGGCTGCGCCTTGGCTGCCAAGAAAGAAAACTTGCCGTTGGTGCATGTGGAGGCCGGCCTTCGCTCGAGTGAGCCCAACTTACCCGAGGAAATCAATCGCCGGCTTGTTGACAGCGTTTCGGATTTGCTCTGCGCGCCCTCGCGGTCGATTGCTGCTCGGCTGGGAGCCGAAGGAGTGGCAGGTTTCGTCGCGACCACGGGCGACGTCGCCCGTGACGCGCTGCTACGTCATCTGCCGCTCGCCCGCTCGACGGACACCACTCAACCCTTCGTGCTCGCCACACTGCATCGCGCCGCTCTTACCGATGACCCGATCGCCCTGGAGTCAGTGATGTACGGGATGGGTAAGCTGGGTATGCCGGTGATCTTTACGGTTCATCCTCGCACCAGGTCCGCCTTGGAGCGGTATGGACTGCTCCGGAGCATTCCAAAGTCCGTCTCTGTTCGTCCACCTATGGGCTACCTGGAGGCCATCGCTGCGGTCCGTGATGCCGCTGCCGTCGTTACCGATTCGGGGGGCTTGCAGAGGGAGGCCTACTGGCTCGGAACTCCCTGCATCACGGTGAGACGCGAAACCGAGTGGACAGAAACAGTGGCCTGTGGTGCCAACAGCCTGGTACCTCCACGGGAAGCGAGAGAACGACTCGCCGGCGCAGTGCTGGAGCAATGTGAGCGGAAACGGCTGCACCCATGGTCACCGGACGCCTATGGCAATGGAGATGCTGCCGCGCGGGTGGCCGAGGCCATAGGCGCACTTACTCCTCTTCGACGGTCCGGCGATAACGCCCAAACATCAGTTCATGCTCCGACAGTGCAAGGGCCTCCTTGGCATATTCCTTTAGGGCCATGAGCATGACAGCGATCAGCAAAGCTACGAAAGCTCCCACGTAGAGGGCGGTGAGCTCCAGTAACCGCGGAACCTGATCGATTTCCGAAGTCCGAAGCAGATAAGCGCGGACGGCGGTGGTGTCATCCGGCATCGGCAACGAATCCCGAGCAGTGTCTTCGGCGGCCGCCTTCCCGGAGGGATTGGTCGGCTTGGCGCGCTGCCTTCGGCCTGCACTTTCTCGCTGGTCGTTCGACGCTTGCAGGGAGTCACTTGCAGCTGAGCGTTGCATGTACACCTCGGCCGCAACAGCCACAGATTCATCGTGCACAACGTAGTACCGGGACATGCAATACATGGAGGTGAGGATCAGGAGCGCTGGAAGGAGTCCCAGTAGCACCGCCTTTACCTTGCGAAAGGCCCGCTTCAACCGCCCGCCGAGGGGCTCCTGATAATAGGGATCGGGAGGTGGTGGAGGGTCCAGTACGTTGGCATAAGTGGTGCGCGCGAGTGAATCTCGAATGTAGAAGAGATAGCAGACTGTGAGCAGGCAGATGAATGGGGTATAAAAGAGAAGAAACCAGGCATGCTTCTGATAGACGGGGACCAGCTTAAAGTAGATGACTGGTATGGGCAACAGAGTCACCGCAAGGGCGGTGAAACTGAGTACGGACCGCACTGTGGATGAGAAGCCTTGCGCATCGGGCAGGGCAGGGGGAGTAATTGGAGCGGAACTATTCATCTAACCCATCGAACCTCCGGTGCCTTCTCCAATATGCGCCCCGGTGCGGAGAACCGGACGAGGCCAGTTCTATCTAAGCCCCGTAGCCTGAAGTGGGCAACCATCTCCAGTCCTCTATCATGGAAGTCCAGGTCTTCGGTACCCGGAAGAGCGCCGCTACCCGCAAGGCACTCCGCTTCTTCGCCGAGCGCCGGGTAAAGACCCATTTCGTCGATCTACAGGAGCGTCCGGCATCGGCGGGTGAGTTGAGGCGCTTCGTGCAGCGGTTCGGGCTCGAAGCTCTGATCGACCGCAGCTCTCGCCGATTTGCTGATCTGGGGTTGGGAGCCGCACGGCTGAGCGAGGAGCGGTGGCTCGACAAGCTGGTGGCTGAGCCGCTTTTGCTGCGAACTCCCCTGGTGCGCTATGGCAGCAATCTCACGATTGGAGAGGCGACGGAAACCTGGCGTGATTGGTCCGGCCGGTGAAAAGCTGATCAGCCTTCAAGTCGGTAATCCTAAGCTTCCCTCACTTCACCTCTACGCTCACAGCCGCTGGTTTCCGGAGCGTCTGGAGCACCACGCAATAGCGTTCCGTCAGGTGCAGCAAGGTCTTCAGTTGCTCGGGTGTAGCGGCCGTCGCAAGGTCGAACCGAACCCGGATGTCGCGGAAGCCCACCGGAACCTCCTTGCTGACGCCCAGCGTTCCCCGAAAATCCAGATCGCCTTCTACCTGGATGGTGCCCCCACCCACCGGAATGTCGAGCGCAGTCGCTACCGCCCGCAGCGTGACCCCGGCACAGGCCGCCAGCGCCTCGAGCAGCATGTCCCCCGAACAAGCCTGAAGTCCAGTTCCACCCGTGGCGGGGTGAAGGCCGGCCTCCACCATCGCTCGTCCCGTCTCTACTCGGCAGCTCACTCCCGGCGCGTCCAACTGGGCGGAGGCCTTCAGCGTCACCAGCGCGCTGGCGGGATCGTCACGGTATTGCTGTTTGAGGGGAGCCTGGAGGTTTTTGAGTTGAAGAGAGTCCATGCTAGGGGAAATAAAGGCGTGAGCGGGAAAAGAAAAGCGTGAGCGGGAGGAGCAGGTGTGACCCCGTTCCCCCCGCTTACGTTTTCTGTCGCGTTTGCTGAAAAGGACCGGCCCAGGAGGGCGGTCTAATTTAATGCGAGGTGACGCCGATCCCGAACTGCAGCACGTTGGCTGAACCACCCTCGAACCCGCCCCGGAAGTAGTTGGCCACCGGCGTGATCGAGAGGTTTCGGCCGACCCGCAGATCGTAGCCCACGCCGCCCAGGAAACCGAAGCCCGAGTCGTCGGCGGTGCTGATCCCATCATCCACGCTCAGGATCGAGTAACCCGCGCCGGCCTTGATGAACAGGCCCTGGGCAGGCATCGGGTACCAGTAGGCCGCACCCGACATGTTGCCCATGGTGACCTTCCCGCCAGCTTCACTCTTGGTCCAGCCGTTCATCTCGACGCCGAGGAGGATGTTCTCCCGGAGGGTGCCGCCGAGCTTGGCATAGCCGCTCAGCCCACCTTCACGATCGATGTCGCCACAGCCTTCGCAGCTCAGCCCCAGCGAGCCGTAGCCCATGCCACCGCCGACCCAGAACCCTTGGCGCGTCTGCGCCTGCTGAGCGAAGGCCGAGGTGGCCAGCACAGCCGTCAGGAGCGCGCAGAACCCAGTTGCCCGAAGAGTACCCATGTCGCCTCTAGATGTTGGAGAGAGTGTGCCGAGTAGCTCGGCGCCGCGTCTTTGGGTAGCGGCACCCGGCTGAGGGCAAGTTGCAGACCATTCACCGGAGCGTTGCTAAGCTGTTGTCCAGTAAAGCAGTTCAGGCCGGTGGTGAAGCGTCTCGGCCCTGGTTCTCCTCTAGCGAATCGCGCCGGGCAGTTGCTGCCTACGGCACCACACTGAAGTTGTATCCCACGGTGAAGCCGAAGCTGATCTCTCCACCATCGAGACCCAGCGGAATATCCACATTGGGCCGAAGCGAGATATTCTGGTTCAGGATGAGTCCCACACCCAGCTGGCCCAGGGCATAGTTATCCGAGATCTGGAAGAGAGTGGTCCCGGCGTCGTTCTCGGCTTTCACCTTGCCGTAGGCGTAGGACAGCCCAACGCTCGGAACCACCATCATCCGCGGGTTGGGGGCCAGCACGGTACCCACGTTCACGCCCACCGTCGCAGAGCGGGTGGACTGATCGATTCCAGCCGTATCATCGTTGGGACCGATACCGAGGCCGAAGCTCGCATTGGGGCACAGCTGCACCTGACGTGACTTGCCCAGCTCCATCTGGTAGCCGGCCCGGGCGCTCAGACCCAGGGTAGAGCCATCGAAGCCATCGTACGACGTGGTCGCCACTCCGACGTTGCCGTATACGCTGGACGGCATGCCATAGCCGACCGTAGCCCCAAAGGTGGTCGACAGGTCGCTGATCTGGCCGTTCCCGGTCACCTGCATGGGGGCGCTGCGGAACGAAGCCAGCCCCATACACGTCTGAGCCACTGACGATGTCCGAACGATGGCGAGCAAGGCGAACAAAACCACAAGACTGCGGCGCATGACCATCTCCGACCTGAAGGGTAGGTAAGTCGGAGACGAGGACGACTATCCCGGAATCGGCTTCGGCAGCCGGACGATCCTTCGCGCGCTGGAGATCAAGTGCGCTCGGGACTCCTGACTTTGCGTCCCCGCCTCACGACGGGTTTGCCTTTTTCGACCCGAGACCCTTTAGCAAAATGCAGACCACCGTCGAGCTGGCAGCTCCGACCCAAAAACGAAACGGGAGCGGCTGGGCCGCTCCCGTCGCGCTACTGGGTGCTGCGTCGGAGACTAGTGCCGGCGAGCCTTGCTGACGCCCTTGCTGCCGAAATTGTAACCGACAGTCAGGCCGAACGCCGGATCGCTGCCATCGAGCCCGAGCGGGATGTCAACGCTGGGGCGAATCGAAATCTGCTGATTGAAAACCAGGCCCACGCCCAGACGGGCGAGACCGTAGGTGTCCGAAGCCTCGAGCGTGCTGCCACCCGGGCCGGTATCCTCAACCTTGGCCTTGCTGTACTGCAGGCCCAGGCCGACGGTCGGGAGAATGCGCATCCGGGGGTTCGCGCCCACTTCAGTGCCCAGCGCGAGACCGAAATGAGCATCGGTGCTCGAAGAGTTGATATCAGCAGCCTCGTCATCCGGGCCCATGCCAAGCGCCAGACGGGCCACTGGGCAGAGGCTCATCTTCCCGGTGCGACCCAGCTTCATCTGGTAGCCGGCGTGGGCGCCGATTCCCAGCGAGCTCTGATCGATGCCATCGAACGAGGTGGTCGACAGGTCGGCGCCAGCGTAGACGCCGGACGGGATGCCGTAGGTGAAGCTACCACCCCAGGTGTTGGCGAACTCACCGAACTGCGCGTTACCGGCCACCTGCATCTGGCCAGCCGAGAACGAGGCCAGGCCTTCACAGGACTGAGCCACCGCGGGCGACCGAACGATCGCGAGCAGGGCGAGCGGAACCACGAGACTGCGGCGCATGAATGTCTCCGACGTGAAGTGTGAGTGTGCCCTGCGCGTCGAGGTCGATCGTCAACGCAGCGCCACGGGGCGGCGACTGCGATCTCGATCGAGCAGGTGTCGGAAACGAGAACGCCTATCCCGGATGGAATAGGCCGAAGGGAGAGCTTGTGGCTCGAGCTTCGGCAACCGGACGACCCCTCGCCTTCTACTGGTGGTGCTCAGGGGTTCCTGGCTTTGCGTCCCCGCCTCACGACGGGTTTGCCTTTATCGGCGCCGCCCCTGTTGGAGCGACGCAAAAATGCTAACCAGTGGGTGCAATCCGCGCAAGGCCGAATTGTAAGCAGTCACTTGCTTACAACCGGAAATTGCAGTATACTGGCGCCATGTCGGTCCGCGACCAGCTACTCGATGCCGCCCTCAAGGTTTACGCCGAAACCGGGTACCGGGGTGCTACTACCCGGCGCATCGCCGGGGCCGCCGGCGTGAACGAGATCACCCTGTTTCGTCACTTCGGATCCAAGGACGCCCTCATCCGGGAAGCGCTAACCCGGGCCGGCGCCTCGGAGGTCCCCGACCTTCTCCCAGACACTCCTCGCGACGCATTCACTGAAATACGCGAGTGGGCCCGCACTCATCTCCGCGAGCTCCGCGCCCGGCGCTCGCTCATCCGGACCTGCATGGGGGAGATCGAGGAACATCCAGGCATCTTTTCGGCCGAAAGCAGCTCTCCGGCTTTGGCCGCCAGGGCGCTGAGCCGGTATCTTCGGCGTTTGAGGGAGGTCGGGCTGGCCAAGGCCCCGTTCGACGAGGGCACCGCGTCCGCCATGCTCATGGGCGCGCTCTTCGCCGATGCCATGGGGCGGGATATCATGCCCGATCTGTACCGGAACGAGCCGGAGCAGGCACTGGACGAATATGTTCGACTCTTCCTGCGCTCGATCGGTGTCGGCCGCCGGCGGAATGTGGGTGGATAGATGAGAGTAAAACTGATCTGTGGCTTGCTCCTGCCGTTGACCATCACGGCCGGAGCCTTGGAGGCCCAAATCCAGCAGCAGGGGCGCTCTCTCTCGCTGGAACAGGCGCTCGACATCGCAGAAGAGGAAAGCGAGGCGGTCGGCGTCGCCCGCGCCGGGATCGAGGCCGCCCGGGGCGAGCAA
>JAICPP010000145.1 GCA_025929805.1 Gemmatimonadales bacterium
CCCCTCCTGCCCCTAGCTCGATGCTACCGGACCATCGGACTCGCCCCAGGTTTCCTTTGAAGAGGGCGTCGGATCCACTAACGGCCGGTGAGGCCATGCGGCGCTAAGCGGGAGTACTCAACTCGATGTTGCCTAGACTGCGGACATGGAGGCGTACTCCCGCAACCCGCTAGCCATCTGAAGAACTGCCTCAGTGTCAGCAGCTTGAGCCGGCGGATCTAACTCGCGGTTCTGGTTCGGAGTTGCTGCTAGATCCCTGAGCATCCGCTCGATTCGGAAGTACCACTCGTGTAACCCATGCCGTTCGGCGATCCTCAACGTTTCCTGGCCGATCTCCCGCGCCCGCGTGATCTGACCAAAGCGCGCCAGCCCAACCGCGGTCTTGTACCCATAGTCGGTCATTGTACTGGGAGCCATCCGCTCCACCAGACCCCTGGCCTGCCCGCGCCGGCGCTCGAAAGCCACGCGATTACCGATGGCGGATTCCAGCTGCATGAGCTCCAGGAGAGCATTGATCCGAACGTGAGAGCTTGCGTCAGAGGCAATCACAATCTCCAACGCCACCCGAGCGGCATCGAAATGCCCGCTTTCATTCAACGCATAGCCGAGGTCGCCGAGAATTTTTGTGCGATTCACGGGATCCGGGCACAACTTGAATGCCTTGTAGGTTGCATTCAAAGCATTCGCTCGATCCCCCTGAAGCGTGAGAATGTTGCCCAAATCCTGATGTGCGTCACTCAGAACGTCATTGAGCGCTGCGCCACTAGCCTCAGCCAGCACCTGCTCGATCTCAGTACGCGCTCGCGGAAGATTGCCACACGCGCGGAATACGTGAGCTTGGCCCAGACGTGCCCGCAACGCGCGATTGAGGTCACCAATGCAGTCAGCTGTGTCCTGAGCCGCCTTATAACACCGAGTGGCAGCATCCCACCTCGTAAGCAGACGGTTTATGCGGCCAGCCATCAGAGCGTAGGGGACAAAATCCGCGGGCGACCAGAAAGGGGCTTGGGCACGAGCAGCCAGCGTCAACATCTCCAAGCTCTCTTCTAAGCGGCCGTCGTGCTCGAGAAAGTAGGCGTATGCGGTGAGGCTCTTCCACAGACTCGCGGTCGGTGGCCCATTGCGGGGAACGGCGGCAACTACGCCAGTCAGATGCGCGGTCTCAGGCGAGTTGGCGGGAAGTTCACTGACATGCCGACGTACGGCTTCGAGTTGCCAGTGAAAGCCCTCGATGTCTTCTTCACCTGGGCGGATGGTGGGCAGCTTACTGATGAGCCGTGCGACCACGTACGCCCCCAGCGCCAGACGCGCTTGGCCGTCCTGCTCCAGCTCTCGCTGAAGCCGTGCCCGCTCCAGGAAAGGTTCATGGGTAAGAATGTCGGACGACGACCCTACCTCACCAAACAGGTGCTGAGGCGTGTACAAGTCCGCTTTCCTTCCTATCAGTTGGGTCTTGCAGGGGTACAGCTAGTATCGCGGCCCGGGGCGACCCACACAAGGGCTAACGGTTGCATGGGGTTGGCTCGCCGTTTGGGGATCAGCCTCGCACAAAATCAGTGCCGCAAACGTGTCCGGGTGGCCTAAGCTGAGCCATGCGTCGGGCGTTTACCCTTCCAGAGCTCATGCTGACCCTTGCAGTCGCTGGTATCCTGCTGGCCATTGTGGTTCCGCTGGTTTCTGGCGCCACGGACCGGCTCCAGGTAGAGGCCGCCACGGCTCAGGTCGTAACTGCGCACCAACGCGCCCGCATGCTGGCCATCTCTCGCGGCCAGGTGCTCACACTGTCGGTCGACTCGGCTGGCCTCAGCATCGCTCCCCGAGACGGAGCCGCTCCGCTCTGGCTCGGGCCCGGGCCGGCCGCGGCCGGAGTAGGACTTTCCGGTCCAACCCGGCGTTTCACCTTTTCTCCCGAAGGATTCACGCTCGGTCTGTCCAATGCGTCACTCTTGCTGACTCGCGGAGCGAGTGCCCGGACCGTCGTCATCTCCAGACTCGGAAGAATCCGGGTTCTCCGCTAGGCGCAACGCGAATATCAGCTGCTTCCCGGTCCCGCGCTGGCAGCCTGAGCTCCCTGCCGGAAAACAAGATCTACGTGCACCTCGATGTCTTCATACATCTTCAGCATGCCGAGCAGCTTGCTCAATCCGCCAATGCGGTAGTCCTTCAGGTTGAGCGGAAAGTCGGATCGAACCCTGACATTCTGCCCCCGGAATTGGAGCGTACCCGGCAGCTCGACATCCCGGCTAACGCCATGAATCCGAAGCGCGCCATGCAGAATTACCCCAATACTGTCGCCAGCGCCGCCGGTTCGAGCCACCTTTACCAAGTCAAAGCGAAGGACGGGGTACTTCTCCGACTCCATCGATTTGTTCAGGTCCCGGTCGCGCTTGCCGTCCCCCGTCTTCAAGCTGCGCACGGGTGCTTCCACCCATCCGCGAACTCCGGTCACATCGGTCGCACCGCTCAGCTGGCCGGAGACGGTGGTGGTGGTGCCGGTAAAATCACCCGCAGTGGCGTGGCCGTCGAAACTGAGGCTGCCCGACAGCACCCCGCCGCCGGCAACGGCACGTGGCGCCTGGGCCATGAGGCTGTCTCCCATCAACACTGAAGCAGCCAAGAGGAGAGCCACGACCTGACGCTCAACGCTCTTCGAGTCCGTACTTCCTCACCTTATTGAGCAGAGTGGATCGCGAGATGCCGAGGATATGGGCGGCTCTGCGCTTGTTTCCCTCCGTGTGGCGAAGGACCAGTGCCAGATGGCGACGCTCTGCAGCTTCGAGAGAATCCGGCTCGGCGCCCTCGCCAGAGCTGAGCACTCGGCGCAGAGCGGACAAATCGAGATCGGGCAACGCCAGGTCGAGCAGCAGTGCATCCACCTCGGCCGCGAGCGATTCGGCCGCGGCTCCCGCAGACGCCGCCGCCAAAGGGTTGTAGTCGGCTTGGCGCAGCGCCCTGGCGATGGCTTCCCGCCGCTCGGCGTCTCCATGGGCCACCACGACATAGAGTGGCTTCATGTTTGGAATATAGAGGTTAGGACTGCCGCTATGGCCGTAAAAAACGGAACGGCCGTCTAGTCGTGGCTAGACGGCCGTCCCCCGCATGGACTACCCAAGGTCGTGGCTCTAAAGCCGCCGTTCTTCTTTCACCTGCCACCGTTGGCTGGTGCGCCGCTCGGGAGGGCACGGTGAAGCCTTGGCTTCGATCCCCAGGCCGGATGGCCATCCCACCTGGTTCGTCTATGGGAACGCTGCGAGTCAGATCGGGTCGCGGACCGACCTTTCGCACTGCACCCCGAGGCGCTAGATCGGAGTGGATGAAGCACGCGACTGGCTTCACCTGTTTGAGCCGGAGTGATCACCAGGATCTGCGAGCACCTGAGCCCTTGGTTGCGTCGGCACTCTCCCCTGACATCCCGCTCAAACCCGCTTACCGGCCGCCACTCAGACGCGGAGTCTCAGCACGTTTCCTGTAAGCGCGTGGGCCCTAAGATAGGAGCGCGATATAATCTCGCAAGTGCCTTTATTTCTTCGGGTTACGCCATCGGTGGGTGGAGGGAATGTGGATATCTAACCTGTGGGTTGGGTGCACCCTACCTCATTCCATCCACATAATGTGGAGATGTGAATCCACAATTGATGGTCATCCAGCCGCGGGAACGCCCGGAGGTAGGACTCGAATCCCCATGATCTGCAAGAAGCCCCGGAGGGTGCGCTCGTAGCTTCGCAGACCGGCCTGCACACGCCCGGCGCGATCGTTCCCGTACCCTCGGACGGTCTCGGCTTGTCCGGGCTTGCTCATGGCCGAAAACTCGGTCTCGCAGTACCGGAGAACGCCTTTCAAGCTGTCGAGAGCAACGACCAACTCGCGGCGCAGCTGGACTCGCTTGGGGTTCGTCAGGTGCGCGGCCTCCACGGCGGCTCGGGCCGGCGGCATGGCTCGGAGTGACCGGACACAGGCGTCGTGCATGGTACGGGCCCGCGACAGCAGGGAGGGCGCGGAAGCTGTACGGAAATCGCGCTGCAGCCGCGCGGCTGCACCATCGACAGTGATCAGCGAATCCCGAAAACCAACGAGGGCATCACGCAGCTCTGCCCGGGCCGAGTCCAGGGGGGCCGCGGGACGGATCACGGTCTGGGCCGCCAGTGGCTGATATCCCACCGCTGCCAGTAGCACCAGGCACAGCGTCTTCACGACTCCATCCCCACTTCGATGTACCGATAGGTAGGTTCGCCCTCCGGCGACGAGAACAGACATCCGGCCGAGCCTGCTGCAAACCATCCGGCTACCAGCGGCCTCGGAATGTCGAGCTCCTGGATGATTGGTCCGAGCCACCGCCGCAGGTGGCGAATCTCCGGGGCACGCCGCCCCAGCAGCGCCAGGAGCGCGCCGGCACCGGCCGTGGCGCGGAGGAAGTGCGCCAGGCCGTGGGCTCGCTGAGTGAACTCGACCGCTTTTACTCCGGGCTCATCGAACAGGATGGCTCCCTCGAAGACGTCCATCGGCGGGGCATCGAGGCGCGGGCCCAGGTAAACATAGCGGCGGCCCTCCTGGCCCTTCCGCTCGATCACCGCCGCAGCCGTTTCGCTGGTCAATCGCGCGGCGTGGAGCAGATCGTCATCCTGGAGTATCCCCACCGCCCCAGTCCACTCCAGCGCTGCCAGCGCGGTTTCTACTGGACAGCCGAGCGCATCGTCGAAGGCGAGCAGCCGCGGCGCCTCCCCGGCCCGTAGCACGAAGTGCGAGAGTCCCTCCGCCCGATCGGTGAAAGTTCGCACGGAGAGCGTCTGTGGAGTTGCCATGAGGGAAATGTATTCGAAACCAGGGGACGAGGGAACGAGCGAACGTCCGTTCCCTACGTTCCCTCGATCCCCCACTCGCGCTAAGTTGGACAGCAAGGACGGGGAGAACCCATGCGCGTGGAGTGGACGTCGTACAGTTCGCCGATTGGCGCGCTGACTGTGGTGCAATGCGAAGCCGGGCCGCTCGTGATCGAGTATCCCAGTCGAGCAGTGACCATCAAGTGGGCAGTTCGGCTCCGAGCGGCGGTGCCGGAGTTACACATGGAGCAGGGCAGCTGTCGCAGCACTACTGATTGGCTGGATGAGTACTTTGCGGGCTTGCCCCGTCGGTTTTCCTACCCCGACCATCTCAAGCGGTGGTTTGATCTTTCTGCCGCCCAGATTTCCGTGTTCAAGACCCTTTGCCGAATCCCAATCGGCGAGACTCGATCCTACGACGATGTCGCTCGAGCAACCCGGCTTCATCCCCGCCAGATCGGATGGCTGGTTGCTGCCAACCACCTGGCCATTCTGATTCCCTGTCACAGAGTAGTGGGGAAAGACGGTAGCCTGGTGGGTTACGGCGGCGGCCTCGCCAGGAAGCGCTGGCTGCTGGATCACGAGCTGAGGGCTGCCGGCGTGGTGCTGAGGTAGACGCGAGTCTCCAGTCATGAGTCTCGGTCGTTGGCTCGCCTGAGTGCAACGTCTGGCACGATCGGATCGCGACTTGTGACTCGCGACTCGCGACTACCCCGTTGACAAAACCGTTCCCAAGCATGACCTTATGGCATGCAATGCGGGGTGCCTCCCTTCCATCTCTGAGATAGTCTTGGCCGTCGGATCCTCCATCCGGGCGGCTTTTTTTTAAGGGGTCTTTTGAACCCAGCCACACCGGCTGGGGGTCTTCCCCCGGAGCTTTCGGGCTCCCTTTTCAAGAGGTTGCAGCAATGGCGAAGGGTACGGTCAAGTGGTTTAATGACGCGAAGGGGTTCGGCTTCATCGCGCAGGATGGTGGCAAGGATGTCTTCGTGCACCACACGGCAATCATCGCCGACGGGTTCCGCTCGCTCTCCGAAGGAGACAACGTCGAGTTCGAGGTGGTCGAAGGCCCCAAAGGGCTGCAAGCCTCGAACGTCCGCAAGGTCTAACGCCCCCGCACCCTTCTCGATCAGTCGCTAGGCCAGGTACAGCACCCCCGCCGCCACACGGCGGGGGCTTCTGGCGTCTCTAGTTCCCGCCCAACCGACCGATACTGTTCGTATCTCGTACGAGGTCCTTGCCCGCATGCTGACAGCGGTCCGCGCGGCCGTGCTCGCAGGTCTCCTGCTGCTGCCCTCTGGAAATCCTGCTGCCCAGGCGCTGCGTGATACCCAGGCACTTCAGTTTTTTGGTTTTCGCGCGGGCGCTCGGCTGGATGAGCTGAGCCAGCACCTTCGTGGCTCCGGAGGCGGTCCGCTGCGATGTCGGCGCGCCAGGATCGACACCAGAGTCATGGAGTGCCGCGGTGTGCTGCGGAATCCGGTGGTGGGGCCGACCGTAGATCTCTGGCTCTCGGCTATCGATAGCGTGGCCGGCGTGATGACCCTGTCGGGACGAGTGGACTCACTCCAGCTGGAGGATTGGCGGCGAATGCTCCAGGATCGCTATGGCCAGGTCGGTGTTCGGGTGCAGGGCAGCCAATCGATGCTCCAATGGGTCCGGCGGGGGCGAATGATCCGGCTGACCTGGAAACTCGAAGGCCACGAGAAGATTGCGTCCGTCAGCTTGGTGGACGGTCATGTGCTCGACAGCTGGGGTCGCGCCCGCAGCCGCCAGGCGAACGCAGGCCACCGCTCATCCGGCCCGGTTCAGCCGAGCAGTCGGACCAGGTAGCTGCCCTCCGAGTCCTCCAGCTGGTAATCGCGGACGACTTGGCCCGACTCCTTCAACCGGCGCAGCAGGGAGCCAACCCGAGTCCGGATCGGTGCACCTTGGCCCGGTCGGCTCCGCCCCCGTCCGGTAATCAGCCGAACAATGCCTCCGGGGCGCGCCTTGGCCTGCGCGCGGAGAAATTGCTCGGCGTTGGCAGCGGCCTCGAGCACGGTCTGGCCATGCAGGTCAAAGGTGGCTTGCGAAGCGCGCTCGATCCAATCAGGCATGGTGGAAAACTATGAGAAAACTGCTGGTTGGTTCGCTGCTTCTGGGTGCCCTCTCGGCGTGCACCGCCTCACGGGAGCCGATTCGTATCGGGCTGGCCGGCTCGCTGAGTGATCCGGTCGGAGTACCGATGAAAAGAGCAGCCGAGCTGGCGGTCGAGGAGATCAACGCCAAGGGGGGAATCAGGGGGCGCCAGCTCGAATTGATCCAGCGGGATGATTACGCAGACGCGGACTCCGCCGTCTTCGTAGCCACGGATCTCTACGAGGCCGGCGTGTCTGCGGTCATCGGCCATCTGTTCTCCAGCACCACCATCGCTGCCTCGCCAGTATACAACGGAGGAGACGAGCCGGTTGCGGCGATCTCACCGTCTTCCTCGTCGCCCGAAATATCAGGGGCCGGCGACTACACCTTCCGCATCTGCCCCAGCGACCTGGCTCACGGAGCTGCGCTGGCCCAGTGGGTACACGACACCCTGGGGCTGCGGCGAGGGGCCGTGTTCTATCTCAACGATCAATATGGACGCGGGGTACGGCAGACGTTCGTGCGGGACTTCGTTCGCCGCGGAGGGGAGTTGGTGGCCATCGACCCCTATCTGGGTGACAACCCCGAGGTAGGCCCCTATCTCGACCGGCTGTCGAAGAATGGGCGGGTGCAGTTTCTGGTGGTGGCGGGCAACCGGGGGGAGGCCGAAGTAATACTGCGACAGGCCAGAACTCGGGGTCTGCAGATGCCGGTGCTGGGCGGCGATGGCCTGGAAGGTATCGAGGAGGCCGGGGCTATCGCCGACGGGGTTTACCTCTCGTCCGCCTACCTGCCGAGCCTCGACACTCCTGCCAATCGGGCATTTCTGCAGGCGTACCGTAAGAAGTTCCCCGGAGCCGGACTCCCTAATCAGCCCGCCGCGGCCACCTACGATGCGGTGTACCTGCTGCGTGACGTCATGGCTCGGGTGGGATCGAAGCGGGAGGACGTGCGGCAGGCCCTGGCTCAAGTCGGCACGGGCACCCCGGCGTTCAAGGGAGTCACCGGCACCATTGCGTTCGACATGCGAGGCGATGTTCCCAACCAGGCGGTTTACATCGGCATGGTGCGCGACGGCACGGTCAGTCTGGCGAGCGGCCAGTGAAGCTGCTGCGCAGCCTGCGGAGCCGTGTGACGGTTGGGATGGGCCTGCTGCTGGCCCTGGTCTTTGGGCTGGCGCTGCTCGGGGTGAACTCCATCCATTCACTGGGTCGTTCAGTGGATCAGGAGCTCACCCTACTGCTTGAGAGTACCGATTTGAGCAACGGGTTGATCGCCTCCCTCAGCTCGGAAGTCCGTGCGGCCGAGCAGTACCTGCTGGTGCCCTCGGAGTTCTCTAGGCGACGCTTCATAGACGAGGGAGATTCGGCGTACGTCTATCAGAGG
>JAICPP010000115.1 GCA_025929805.1 Gemmatimonadales bacterium
CCGGCGAGATCCACATCCACTCCCCGCTCGCCGGCGATGATCTGCGTGAGATCGATGGGGAAACCGAAGGTGTCGTACAGCTTGAACGCGTCGGCGCCCGAGATCCTGCGCGCGCCGGAGTCGAAGATCTCCTCCAAACGTTTGAGGCCGCCCTCGATGGTCTCCAGGAACCGCCGTTCCTCTGTCTCGGTGACCTCGTGGATATACTCCGACTTGGCCTTCAGCTCGGGATAGATGCCCCCCATCTGGTCGACCACGATGCGGGTGAGCGGCGCGAGAGTGGGCTCCCGCCGGCCGAGCAGCCACGCGTGACGCACCGCGCGGCGGAGGATCCGGCGGAGAACGTACCCTCTGCCCTCGTTGCTGGGATACACCCCGTCAGCGAGCAAGAAGCTCACGGCGCGGGCATGGTCGGCCAGAACCCGGTACGAGGCCCGTTCCTCGGCGCTGCGGTCGTAGGAGCGACCAACCAGTTCGCCTACCCGCTGGATGAGTGGGAGAAATAAATCGGTATGGAAGTTGTCATCCTCTCCCTGCATGACCGCGGCGATTCGCTCCAGCCCAGCGCCGGTGTCAACCGAGGGCCGGGGAAGCGGTGTCAGGGTTCCATCGGCTGACCGGTCGTACTGCATGAAGACCAGGTTCCAGATCTCCAGAAAGCGACCTTCTTCCGCCAGTCGTTCGAAATCCTCCTGAGGGATTACCTCGTCGGTACCGCGGTACGGCGGTACGGCGGTCTTGCTGCCAGGGTAGTCTACCGCCGTTCCGCCCCCGCCCTGCCGCCGTTCCGCCCATTCAAGATCCACGTAGATCTCCGTACACGGGCCGCACGGCCCGGTATCACCCATCTGCCAGAAGTTGTCCTTGTCACCCAGGCCATAGATACGATGATCGGGCAAGCCCGAGATGTCTCGCCATAAAGCGCGGGCTTCATGGTCACCGTGGTGCACCGTGACTCGGAGACGCTCAGGCGCAATGCCCAGGTAGGATGGGTTGGTCACGAACTCCCAGGCATAGGCGATCGCATCCCGCTTGAAGTAGTCCCCGAACGAGAAGTTGCCCAGCATCTCGAAAAAGGTGTGGTGTCTCTTGGTATGCCCCACCTGCTCGAGATCGTTGTGCTTGCCGCCCGCTCGCACACACTTCTGGCAGGTTGTCGCGCGAACATAGTCGCGCTGTTCCTGACCCAAGAAGACCCGCTTGAACTGAACCATCCCGGCGTTGGTGAACAACAGGGTTGGGTCGTCCGCAGGCACCAGTGACGAAGAAGGCACCTCGCGGTGCCCCCTGGCGACAAAGAAGTCGAGGAAGAGTCGGCGGATTGTGCCGGAGTTCATTGTGAGAATATAGGATGGCGGGGCTATGGGTAGGGAGTCGCCAGTCGCCAGGTCTCAGTCACCAGTGGCAGAGCGCAAGGAGCTCTTCACCCTGAGCGCAGTGACTGAGGACTAGCGACTGGCAACTGGCGACTGACTACTCACAACCCGATCCACAATCTCCGTCACCTCCCGCCCGGTAAACCCGCGTCGCGCCAGGTACGCCACGAGGCGTCGACGCCTGGTTTGTCGGGGCAGCGCGACCAATTGAGCAGCCCGCTTCTGGGCGAGGGCGAGCGGTACCGCGGTGCGGTCACTGCCCTCCGGCCATTGAGCCGCCAGGGCCCGGTCGATCACTCCCCGTTCAACGCCCATCGAGAGGAGGTCTCGGGTGAGTCGAGCAGGACCCCGTCCCCGGGCCGCCCTGGTTTGCACGTAGCCCTCTGCAAAGGCAGCATCGTCGAGCAACCCCAGCTCGGCTGCCCGTTCGAGAGCCGCTTCCACCGCTGACCGAGGATGGCCCTTCCGCTGGAGTCGTCGGCCCAGATCTCCCCGGGCATAGGAGCGGACCTCGAGAGAACGAAGCACGGTGCGAAATGCCGCTTCGATGTCTGCCGCAGCGCCGAGCCGCTCGTGCAATGGCAGGTCGAGCTCGCGCCCGACGGTGAGTCCCTCACGAGCCACGACCTCACGCGTTACGGCGCCGAAGCGGAGGCCGTCGATCTCGATTCGAACGGCTCCGGGGCGACGCGGGTCGGATTCGAGAGCGGTTATGCGGGGGAGGGCATTCACCAGCTAATCCGCTTCGTCCCCGGCCACCGCACCCACACCAACCGGTGCACGCATGCCGAGGAGCTCTTTGACCTTTCCCTCGACTTCGGTCAGGAGCATCGGATTGTCCCGCAGGAAAAGCTTGGCATTCTCCCGGCCCTGACCGATTCGCTGATCACCGTACGAGTACCAGGCACCCGACTTCTGAATGATGCCGGCCTCCGATGCCAGATCGACCAGCAACGAGGTATGGCTGATCCCCTCGTCGAACATCACATCGAACTCGGCTTGCCGGAACGGTGGCGCGACCTTGTTCTTGACGACCTTGACCCGAACGTGATTGCCAATGACCGTCTCACGCTCCTTGACCGGCCCGATGCGCCGAATGTCGAGCCGGAGTGAGGCGTAGAACTTGAGCGCCTTGCCGCCGGTGGTCGTCTCGGGATTGCCGAACATGACCCCGATCTTTTCGCGGAGCTGGTTAATGAACACTACGGCGCAGTTGGAGCGGTTGATGGCGCCGGCCAGCTTGCGGAGTGCCTGGCTCATCAGCCGGGCCTGCAGGCCCACGTGGCTATCTCCCATCTCGCCTTCGATTTCAGCCTTGGGAACCAGCGCGGCAACGGAATCGATGACTACCAGGTCGACCGCGCCGGACCGGACCAGGATCTCGACGATCTCGAGCGCCTGCTCGCCGGTATCAGGCTGCGAGACCAGGAGGTTTTCGATATCCACGCCCAACTTCTTGGCATACTCGATATCCAGGGCGTGCTCCGCATCCACATAGGCGGCCACTCCACCGGCCTTCTGGACGTTGGCGGCCAGGTGGAGCGTGAGGGTGGTCTTGCCGGAGGACTCGGGACCATAGATCTCGGTGATGCGGCCGCGAGGGATGCCGCCTACCCCGGTGGCCGCATCGAGGTTGATGGCACCGGTGGGAATGGCGGCCACTTTGACCCGAGGCGTCTCCGACCCCATGCGCATGATGGCCCCCTTGCCGAGCTGCTTCTCGATTTGGGAGATGGCGAGCCCGAGTGCCTTGCGGCGGTCGGCCTCGAGCCGGCTTTCGTCAGGAGCAGCAGCCATGGAATCCTCTAATGAAAAAGTGACTGATTTTGCTACATGAGCAAACTGGAATCCAACCTAATACCGAAGGATTTCCGAAGCAATAGTGGCGGAGTGGACGATTTTTGGACACTAAGAACCTGGGACCGGGGACCAGGGTTATTCCTTTTCCTTCTTCTTTCGAAGTCGAGCAATCAAGGCACCGAGCTTACGCCCGATCTCCCGAGCGCCGTCAGGAGGTGCTCCTCCCGCTCCGTACTGATGTAATTCAAACGTTGTGCAATCCGAATGTGTGTTTCCAGCTCCAGCAAGTGAGTAAGACGCGAGCACGAGCTCCATGGCCCGCTGCCATACTCTCAGGTCCCGGTAGTCGCGGATCTCTCCACTTTCACCCGGTCCCCGGTTCCTGGTCCCTGGTCCCCGATCACAGCCATCCCCTTCCCAACCGCCACGCATCCTCCACGTGCTCCACGCTGTACTGGCCTGAGCCCTGATCCTGCACCGCAACGACATCGAACCGGTACTCGTCTTCCGGACGTCCATAGCGGAGCCGCCAGAGCGAGGCGACCTTGGCGATGGTGGATTGCTTCCGATTCCCCACCGCCTCCACCCCGCTGCCCTGAGTGACCGATCGCCTGGTCTTGACCTCGACGAATGCCACCGTGTTCCCGCGACGGACCACGAGATCCAAGTCGTGCCGCCCCAGCCGAAAGCGGTGAGCCTCGATCTCCCATCCGCAGGAGATGAGATAGGCCATAGCGGTACGTTCTCCCCAGAGCCCTCGAAGCTGCCGCAGATCCTCCCATTCAGTCGTCGGTATGAAGTCGCGGGTGCTTGTCACCCCAGAGGCTACTGCAAGGAGAGCTTCGGAGCGGGATCATTTCGGAGAGGACGGGACCCGAAATCTGCGGCAGCTACCGGGCTAACCGGCATCGCTCTATCGTATGTTTGCCTGACCTTTCTAGTTCCCGCGGCGCTTTGCAACCGCGAGAAGCACCGTGACTATTTCCGTGAACTGGCGCATCTTGCCTTCCCAACCATGATGAGGATCCAGTGAGCGCCCTCGATTGGGTAGTGATCGCCTTGTACTTCCTGCTGGTGTTCGGGGTCGCCATTTGGGCTACCCGGCGAGAGCGAACCACGCAAGAAACCTCGACCGGTTACTTCCTGGCGGGCCGGCATGCCGGCTGGTTTATCGTAGGCGCCTCACTGTTTGCCTCGAACATCGGGGCCGAGCATCTGGTTGGCCTGGCCGGCACCGGGGCGGCAAGTGGGGTCGCCGTCGGTCAGTTCGAGGTGCTCGCCTCGCTCATCCTGCTCCTGCTGGCGTGGGTATTCGTTCCGTTCTATCTCCGCAGCGGCGTCTTCACCATGCCGGAGTTCCTCGAGCGCCGTTACTCCAAAGGAGCGCGACGGTATCTCGCCATTATCTCGATCATCGGCTATGTGCTCACCAAGATCTCCGTCACCATTGCGGCAGGCGGGATCGTGTTCGAGACCCTCATGGGCGTGAACTTCTGGACCGGCGCCATCGTGGTGGTCATCGCGACCGGAGTCTACACGGTATTCGGCGGTCTCACCGCCGTGTTGTACACCGACCTGCTCCAGCTCTTCGTGCTCATCGGGGGAGCGCTGACGGTCACAGTTGCCGGGCTTGCGGCACTGGGCGGGTGGGACATGATGGTCCAGTCCGTCGGCCAGGACTTCCTCTCGGTGTGGAGGCCGGCCACCGATCCGAACTTTCCCTGGACCGGCATCCTCTTCGGAGCGCCGATACTGGGCGTCTGGTACTGGTGCACCGACCAGTTCATCGTGCAGCGGGTGCTCTCCGCTCGTAATCAGGATCAGGCTCGACGGGGGTCCATCTTCGGCGGGTTCCTCAAGCTCCTCCCCATTTTCCTCTTTGTCATTCCGGGCGTCGTGGCCCATGCGCTGGCGAAGCAGGGACGTCTCACGCTGGAAGCGCCGGACCAAGCCCTGCCCACGCTGGTGGGCGCATTGCTGCCCTCGGGGCTCCGGGGAGTGGTCGTGGCCGGGCTGCTGGCCGCCTTGATGAGCTCGCTTTCGGGCGTCTTCAACTCGTGCGCCACGCTCATCACCTGGGATATCTACCGGGAGGCCCGGCCCAGAGCGTCAGAGCGACAGCTCGTATTGGTGGGACAGGCGTCCACGGCAATCCTGGTGGGCTTCGGCCTGTTATGGATCCCGCTGATGCGGCTCATCTCGGGTCAGCTCTATCAATATATCCAGAGCGTCCAGGCATACATCTCACCCCCAATCGCGTCGGTGTTTCTCCTGGGAGTCTTCTGGCGGCGGGTCAACGCGCAGGGCGCGATGACCGCACTCATCCTCGGCTTCATCCTGGGAATGGGACGGCTGGCGGCCGAACTGACGAAGCAATCGCTGAGCGGATGGATGTTGCTCTATGCGGAGATCAACTTCCTGCACTTTGCTCTACTGCTGTTCGTGATCTGCACCGCGGCCCTAGTGCTGGTGAGCCTGGCCACAGCTCCGCCGAGCTACGAGAAGATCGCGGGCCTTACCTATGCATTGGCTGACGCAGCCCAGTCGGCCCGCTCCAAGACCCACGCACCGTTTCCTGCCGCCGATGTCTCGGATCCGCGGTGGCGCCGTGCGGACCTCGTGCTCAGCGTGGTGCTCGTGCTGTGTGTGGGCCTGATTTGGTGGTACTTCTCGTGAGGCGGGTAGTCGGGTCAGCGGGTAAGGCGGGGTTGGGCAATGAAGCTCCCCCAGCAGATACACGTCTTTTACCTGCACCCTTCACCTACTTACCCGCTTACCCGCAGTACTCGTCCAGCTGGTCGAACCCGACCAGTACGTCGCGTGGCTTGCTCCCATCGGGAGGGCCCAGGATTCCTGCGTAATGCAGCTGGTCAATGATGCGGGCGGCACGACCATAGCCGATTCGGAGCCGGCGCTGAAGCAGTGAAGTCGAGCCGCCCTGGTTTTGAATGCAAGCTTCCGCGGCCTCGCGGAAGAGGGGATCTCTTTCGCCGGTCTCCTCCTCGGTGCTCTCCCCGCCTTCTGCTTCCTGCGCGCGCACCAGTTCCAGGATGTCGGCCTCCTGCTCCGCCGCCTCATGTGCGACCCGTCTCGCTGCCCGCCGCTTAACGTACCAGTCCATCACCTTCTCCGATTCCTCGGTACTGATGTAGGCGCCCTGTAACCGCATAGGCTCGCTCTTCCCCGGCGGCAGGAACAGCATATCCCCATTACCCAGCAACGCCTCGGCCCCGTTTTGGTCCAGTATGGTTCGACTGTCCACCTTGGACGCTACCCTAAAGGCAATCCGGCTGGGAAAGTTCGCCTTGATGAGGCCGGTGATCACGTTCACCGAGGGTCGCTGGGTCGCCAGGATGAGATGAATGCCGATCGCGCGCGCCTTCTGCGCCAGGATCGCTAGCGGAGTCTCAACCTCGCCCTGCACCGTCATCATCAGATCGGCCAGCTCGTCGATGATGATCACGATGAACGGAAGCACCCCGTGCCGGTACGTCTCGTCAGCTGGGACCTCCGGAGGCGTGTCCGGGGCCTCATTGCTGACAGTGGTGAGTGTCGGCTTCGGCCGCTGCGGATTCCGGAGCGGCTTGCCTTCTTCCACCTTGCGGTTGAAGTCCGCAATGTTGCGGGCACCATTGGTCTGAAGGAGCTCGTAACGATCCTGCATCTCCTTCACCGCCCATTTCAGTACCGATGCCGCGTCATGATTGTTTGTTACCACCTTGTGCCGGAGGTGTCCCGGGTAGAGCGCGTTGTACATCGAAAGCTCCACCATCTTCGGATCGATCATGAGAAAGCGCAGATGCTTCTGAGTGTAGCGGTAAATCAGGCTGGTGATGATGGTGTTGATGGTGACCGACTTTCCGGTACCGGTAGCTCCGGCGATCAGGAGGTGAGGCATCTTGGTGAGGTCGGCGATGACCGGTTTGCCCTCGAGATCATGACCCAGCGCAATGGGTAAGACCGCTTTCTTCCCCTGCCACTCGTCTGAGTCGAAGAGTTCTCTCAGCGTCACGATCCGGGCTACCGGATTGGGGATCTCGACCCCTACGGCCCCCTTCCCCGGTATTGGGGCTACCCGGACCGAGGGCACCCGCATGGCAATTGCAAGATCGTCGGCCAGGGCACCGATGCGTCCGGCTTTCACCCCGGGCGCCGGCACCACCTCGAACTGCGTCACCACGGGACCGGTGGTACGAGGGCCGCGTCGCCCCTCCACCTTGAAAGTCCTCAGGGTGTCGATGAGTGATTCACCCAAGCGTTCCAGCTGGGCCTCGCCCGCATCGATATCCTGGTCGGAGGGCGCACTCAGGATGTCGACCGGGGGCAAGTCGGACTCTTCGTCGAGTACTGCTGTTCCTGCGGTGTCGTTGCGTCTGGCCTTCCGTTCTCTGCGGGGGCGCGACTCGGCAGGCGGGCGAGCAGGGTGAACGCTGGTAACGATGAGGCTGGGCTCCACCGCCTCCGATTCGGAATCCCCGTGTTTGAGAGCAGCCTTTCTTCGGCTTTCCGCCCGTCCGCCCGCCCGCCTGTCCGCCCCCGACCCGCCTTTCTCCAGCCGCTGCAACGGATGCCAGGCAAAGGTGGCGAGGGTCAGCGCGCTCAGGCCGAGGAAGCCGAGCAGCACGGCCCCCGCCACGCCCACTTTATCGGAGACGGTCTCGGCGAAGAATCCCGGCAGCACGCCAACCGCTCGAGCGGCCCAACCTCGCTGGCTGACATCCAGGTCGAGATCAGTTCGGCCGACGTGCGCCAGGACACCGACCATATAGGGGACGAGCAGACTCACTCCCACGATTAGCACCGCGGATCGCTTCATATCCAAGGCGCCGAGACGGTCGAATCCCGCCAGGGCAAGACCGACGCCGAGCACCGGGATACCCAGGGCCCCCGCGCCCAGCATCTGCCAGAGCGCGTGACCGATCTCGCGTCCCACCGGGCCGGTGATCGGGATCGGGACAAGCGTGAGGCCGAGGAAGAGCCCCAGGACCAGCGCGGTCACGGCACCGAAGCGCCGCCGTGAGTCCGTGCTCATACGGGTACCGGCACTAGGGTCACCCGGCGCTCGTGGAAGTGCGGCAACACGGGATAGGCATCCAGTCGCGCCGCCTCGCGCACGTCGTTCCGAAACCCCAACCTGATCAGCTCTCGTCCAGCGCGACTGTAGGCGAGCGGACGTTCCCAGTTGTGCCGATAGCGTCGGACCAGATCCAGGCAGGCGATAGCGGCGTCGTTGAGTCTCCGCCGCGGCTTGGTGTCCCCTTGGACCGCTGCGATCAGCCGTCCGGCGCAGTAGGCATCGTCGAGGGAGAACGTGCTTTCCCGCCCCGCGCACACCACGAGCAGGTGACGATCGGCCTCCAGAGATTCGCGGGCCTTATCGGCAGCGGCCGACAAATTGACCGCGGCAGTGAGATACACCGAGCTCGCCCCCTGGCAGGCCAGCAGCGCTTTCGTCCCGTTGCTCGTGGTGACAATGATGGTTTTTCCTCGTACCACGCTTTCCGTCATTTCGAGCGGACTGTTGCCTAACTGGAAGCCGGGAATCCGGACACAATTCTTCTCCCCCGCGAGAAGCACGTCGGTGCTCCCGATCGTCTGGGCCAGTCGTAGTGCTTCTTCCGTCGACGCGACCGGAATGATGGCCTTGGCTCCGTGACTCAGGGCGGCACACATGACCGTAGTGGCCCGGAGTATGTCTATGACGAACACGGGCCGGCCCTGAACTTCGCCGGGGCTGAGGCTGGCCGGAGTGAACACGACATCGATGCTCATGTTTCGGGCCGCAGCAGGTGAGACTCCCGCTCCAGGAACCTGGTGTCGACATTCCCGGCAACGAAGTCGGGGTGCCGGATCACTCGCGCCAGAAATGGTATGGTCGTGGTGACGCCTTCCAGGATAAAAGTATCCAGAGCCGGCCCCATGCGACTCAGCGCCTCGGCTCGAGTGTTTCCATGCACGATGAGTTTGGCCAGCAGCGAGTCGTAATAAGGAGGCACCCTGTAACCGGCATAGACGTGGGTGTCCAGCCGTATGCCCGGGCCTCCGGGCGGGTGATACGCCGTAATGAGGCCAGGTGACGGCTGAAAGTTACGGTAGGGATCTTCGGCATTGATCCGGCACTCGATCGCATGGCCTCTCAGGCGCCGTCCATCCCCCTGAAAGCTCACGGGCTCCCCCGCCGCTACGCGGATCTGCTCCTTGACCACGTCGAAGCTGGTAACCATCTCGGTGACCGGATGCTCCACCTGAATTCGGGTATTCATCTCCATGAAGTAGAACTTTCCGTCGGGGTCGAGCAGGAACTCCAGCGTACCCGCGCCGGCATATCCGATGTTGGAAGCGAGCGAGACGGCAGCCTGCCCCATCCGAGAGCGCAGTTCGTCGTTCAGGGCCGGGCTGGGACTCTCCTCGATCAACTTCTGGTGGCGGCGCTGCACCGAGCAGTCCCGCTCGCCCATATGCACCACCTTGCCAAAGCTGTCACCCATGACCTGGATCTCGACGTGCCTGGGGTGCTCCAGATACTTCTCCACGTACACCGACCCATTGCCGAACGCCGCCAGGGCCTCGTTTTGCGCCAGACCGAATAACTGGGAGAACTGATCCGGATCGAAGGCGATCCGCATTCCCTTTCCGCCACCTCCGGCGGTGGCCTTGATAATCACCGGGAAGCCGATCTCGGTGGCAACGGCCAAAGCGTCGTCCGCGTCCTCGATGGTGCCGGGAGAACCGGGAACCGTGGGGACCCCAGCCTCCACGGCCAGCCGCCGCGCAGTGGCCTTGTCGCCCATTTGACGGATTTGGTCACCGGTGGGGCCGATGAAGGTGATGTTCGAGGCCCGACAGGTGTCCGCGAACTCGGCGTTCTCCGCCAGAAATCCGTACCCCGGGTGAATGGCGTCGGCCCCGGTGATCTCGGCCGCGGCAATGAGATTCGGAATTCTCAGG
>JAICPP010000255.1 GCA_025929805.1 Gemmatimonadales bacterium
AACGCGTTGATGAGGTTCTGAATGCAAATGGCTGTTGGAGTGGAGCATATCGCGTTACTCACAAACGCTGGGGCGGGGGGGGTTCGGTCTGGCGTTCGGCTCTCGTTTGGGGCGGTTGGCTGGTCGGAACAGGCTGCGATTACGAGACTACCGGCGAGGATTCCTGCCACGAGCGGGCGACGCATTCAGACCTCCAGACCGAAGATCATCTCCATGAAAAACTTAGCTGTGCATGAGGGAGATGTTGCAGCAAGGGAATGTACCCTTCGGCTTGGGCTGAACAATGGGGAGAAATACCCATTTCACTCTGGCGCGACGCGCTACCATTGAAGCGGAGGGGCACCGATGGTCTCGACGTCAGCCCAGGCTCTGCTCAATTACCGGCAGCTTCAGCTGCTCGACGCCCTGGAGCGCCCGATGCTCCTGGCCGACGCTGCAGGTTGCGTTGTCCATCGAACACCGGCGTTGCACCGCTGTTTACGGTCCGGCTCGAGGACTGAACGCGCCCGGCTGGAGTGCGAACTGGAGGGCCTCGTGAGTCGATTGGTCGCCCGGCTGCGGACCGGCGGGCCCCGCTCGCCGGGGGGTCGACCCACGGTCCTCACGCGGGAAGTCCGCACGGCCCATGCGACGTATCGGCTCCGAGGCGTCCTTCTGTCCGCCGAGGTCGTCCCTGGCGACACCGGGGCCATCCTGGTGGAGCTGGAGCGGACCGGCGTCGGCCGGCTTCGCGAAGAGGACCTTCGCACCCAGTTCGGCCTCACCGCACGAGAGATCGAAGTATCCCGGCTATTGGCCCGTGGAATGTCCGACAGCGGCATTGCCGGGCGGCTGGGCATAAGCAGGCGGACCGCGGAGCATCACGCCGAGCACGTGCTGCGGAAGCTCGGTGTCGCCTCCCGCTCCGCCGTAGCCGCGCTGTTGAGCGCGGCTGGAGGGTGAGCCGGTGTCAGTGCTCGGTCTTCACGCCCCGCACCAGCTCCACCGCATGCTCCACCAGCTTACCTAGGACCTCGAGCCCATCGCGTACCCCACCCGGACTTCCGGGGAGATTCACGATCAGCGTCTTGCCGCGGACACCGGCGGTGCCCCGGGACAAGGCGGAACGAGGGAAACGAGGGAACGAGGTCATGCGCAGAGCTTCCGCAATCCCCGGCGCCTCCTTCTCCAGAATCGCTTTCGTGGCCTCGGGTGTAACGTCCCGCTCGGTCAGTCCGGTGCCGCCGGTTGTGAGGATCAGGTCGGCCCGGTCGTTGTCGGCCCAATCGGCGAGCGTGGATGAGATCCGAGCGGTGTCGTCGGGGATGAGCGCGCGCTCGGCGAGCGGATAGCGGTGCTCCCTGGCCCAGCTCGCGATCAGGTCCCCCGACGAGTCGCTCCGCTCGCCCCGGCTGCCGGCGTCGGAGATGGTGAGGATGGCCAGACGGAGGGCACTCATTGAGGTGGCTCTGCGGTCAATCGCGCCAGCGCCTGGCGCGCCTCACTCATATTCGCGCTCTGGGTGTGACTCGGAGTCCCTTGGTGACTGCTCCACGAATACCTATTCCGCTACCGGCCACCCTCATCGAGCCCTGCACACTCATTTCAAAATGAGTTGCCTAAGCAATCGGTTACCGACTATGTCCCGCATGGGTCCACGCCCGGCGAAGGCCTGGTTCGCCTGATCTCTGTTTTGGTTAAGCGTAGAAGCCACGATGGGCTCCGTCCGATCCTCGAGGTTATCGAGTGCGGCCATGTTCTTGTATGTGGTCACCAGCAGCACATCCCAGTCGTGTTCCGTGGACCCCGGCGAGGTGTACACGGCATAGTCGATGATGACGCCCGATTTTTTCTGCGCTTCCATAAGTCGCTTGTAGTTCCCGCCGAGATACTCCATGTACTTATCGAACATGCCTGGCTTTGTCCGAATGTAGCTGAAGTTGATGACTGGGCCTTCGGTGTAAGGCCGCGCTTGCTGGGCAACGCCAGTAGAAGCGAAGCAGAGAAGAAGGGCGGTAGGTAGCACGATGCGCATAGCGTTGCCTCCAGAGAGCAGCGTTACGGGATGTCGCGGAAGGCGGATCGCCGAATATGCGCAGCGGGCGGAGGGGCCGCAACAATAGCACGTAGTTGTGCTGCCGCCGTCGTATATGGTCAGGATTGCAAGGCGGAGCCGACTTAGGGACGGGGCTCCGCCTCGTTCGCGGGCTCCCAGCCGCTCGGCCGATCTGCCGGCCTCCAGCCTGGCGAGCACCCGGACCGGTCCTCCCCAGTTGTAATCGAAGGCTCGCTCGAATAGCTCGAGCGCCTCTTGATCCTGGCCCCGGCGGGAGAGGACTTGGGCCTCGGTGAATCGTTCCAGCGAGCCTCACTCTGCGTCATGGGGACGCAAGCACCGCGCTCAACAGGACGGCATAGGTGGCGTAATTATCCGAGGGACGGAGTGCGAGATACGTGTGAGCGTACCGCTCCCACCCTTTCACCGTTGAGTTTGAGGCCAAGCTCGGACGCGTGGATGTAGGCCGGAGTAAAGCTCGAATCCAGGGCAATGGTCCGATCGATCGAAGGCATCCACCATCTCGCGTGCCCCAGCTCGCGCCTGAACCGGCAGCGGTCCTTGAGCGCTTCGGTGAGAACGTAAGGCACAGGAGTCCGGCAGGGCTTTACGTGGAGATACCTCGAATCTGCTACTGCTTCGTTCGGGGTACCAGGACACGCGCTCAAGAGCGAGAGGATAACCCCCAGAGTCTCGGCAGGAGTCGGCCGGTCCGCGCTTCGTAGGCTTCGTAAGCCGGCCCGAACTTGGCGCGCAGCATCCTTTCCTCCGCCGGCAACTCTCTGATAATCGCAAGCGCGAACAAGGGCCAGAGTACCAGCAGGAGCCAGTTCAGCGTACCCAGCGCCGCGCCGAGCCAGAGGGCCAGTGCCCCCAGTAGAGCGGATGGCGGACCCATCGAAACGGACCGGACGTGACCAGCACATGGTCCGGAAAGACCGCGAGCCCGGGAATGAGATGGCGTCCCAGCGTTCGTACCGTCCACACCACCATGATCTGCGAATAGATGCTCAGGCCGACTCCGAGCAGGCGCAGGACCGGCTGCTCGACCGCCATCCTGCCGATCCCCGACAGGAGGATCAGCGGCGGCAGGAACCAGGCAACCAGCGCGCCCACCTCGGGCAGCGGGCCGATCTGCTGTTCGAACGCTGGCCGGCCCCGACGGATGCGCCAGACATTGCCGAGGAACCCTACAATGCCGAAGGCGTACAGTGCGAGGAACCACCACCGCAGGGCACGGTCCATTATTCAGGCACGCGGCCAGTCAGATCTAGCCTCCGAGCTGCCGCAGTCGGTGGCCATCCCGCCCCGCCCCAGCTCACACTCGAACTGATAGCGCTCCTGGAGGGCGTCGGCGAGCGCGGGAGCGTACTCATGGCAGGGTTTGCGTGGAGATGTTGGAATCTGCCACTGCCTTTACTGGGCTGCCAGGACTCGGTAGTCAAGGCGTGCAGCCGACCAGCCCGTCTAGCCGGGGTCAGAACGCCACTGTAGCATAGGTATGTGGGCCCCTGACTTGACCGCGGCTTGATCCCTCAGGGCCAACCTCCGGCAGCCAGTTTGGATCCGGGGTTAACCCGTTCGAGGAGATCGGCATGACACAGCGAACATCAGGGGCCGGGCTCCTGTGCCTTTTAATGGGACTCTCCTTGGCTGGGCTGGGGTGTCGGGAGGATGCCACCGCACCCACTGTCCCGGAGCCTACCCTCGCGACCAGCACTCTCTCGTCTGCAGCCGCCCCACTCTCGTTCCTCCATGTAAGCGCCGGCTTCGACCACG
>JAICPP010000316.1 GCA_025929805.1 Gemmatimonadales bacterium
TAATAGCTCACAGCTAATAGCTAATAGCTCATAGCCCCCAGCTAGATCGGCCAGCCGTGCGGTCTTTTTCGGGTAAGGAGAAACAGCTCGGAGGGAAGAGTCGGTGGGGTCAGCGTACCAGCCATGGCCTGAAACCTCTCGCATTCCGCCTGTGAGGCGTTCGGATCGAAGCACACTGCCAGCGCCTCGACCAACGGCGGCCGGTCGGGCCGCTCCAGCGCATCCAGCCAGGGATGACGTTGGGTCACCTGGCGGCAGGCCAGCCGGACCCGGACGGCTCCATCCAGCCAGCACGGTCCCTCAGCCAGGCCGGCCAGCAGAGGTTGGCTCAGGAGAAGGCTTTCCCCACTCGGGGTGATAGCCCCAAACCGCAATCTGCCTCGCTCATTACGCTGGTGCAGTACCACACCCCAGGCGTAGGCCGGCCGCTGCTGGCGGTACCAGTCGAGTACTCTGACGAGCTGTTCGCGTAAAGCTTCGACAACGAGTGGAGATGGCATGGTTCCGACCAGCGGAAAAGGTTACCGCATCGGCCCGGGAGGGGCACGGTCGCTATTTAGGTATGCAGAATGTGGGCCAAAATGAGCGCCAGAACCGATGCATGTGGGGCCGGCAGCTCCGCTGCTGCCCTGGCGCACCCCACAGCGGGCGGCCACACTCCGCGACTCGGTCGTCGCCTGTCGCAGCTTTGAGAACGCACTCCATGGCCGGACGCGATTATCCCAGGATCATCGTACCGCCTCCCGGGCCGAATGCCCGTGCCATCGTGAGTCGCGACCACGATTGGACCTCCACCTGCTATATCAAGGAATACCCGCTCGTGGTCGCACGAGGTCAGGGTGCCATGGTGGAGGACGTAGACGGCAACCGGTTTCTCGACTTCATGGCGGGCATCGCAGTTGCATCGACCGGCCACAGCCATCCCCGCGTGGTGGCAGCTATGCAGGAGGCCGCCGGCCGGTTCCTCCATATCTGCGGAGGGGACTTCTATTACGAAGCGATGGCAGCATTATGCGAGCGCCTGGCCAGGCTGGCCCCCGGGTCGTCGAAGAAAAGAGTCTTCCTCACCAACTCCGGTACGGAGGCAGTCGAGGCCGCCATCAAGCTGGCCCGGTACGCCACCAGGCGCACGGCCATCGTCGCATTTCGGGGCGCCTTCCACGGGCGGAGTACCGGGGCCGTGACGCTGACCTCGAGCAAGGCCCGCCAGCACGCCGGCTTCGGGCCGCTCCTTCCCGACGTACACCACGTTCCCTTCGGCTACCGTTACCGCTGTGATTTCTGCGCCGTCGAGCCCGCCTGTAACCGCGGCTGCATCGACGTCATAGAGCAGGAGCTGTTCACCCGCCACCTCGATCCCACCGACGTGGCCGCCATCATCGTCGAGCCGATCCAGGGCGAGGGAGGCTATATCCCCGCGCCGCCGGGATATTTACCGGCGCTCCGCGAGCTCTGTGATCGTCATGGCATCCTGCTCGTGGCCGACGAGGTCCAGACCGGAGTGGGCAGGACTGGAAAGATGTTCGCCTGCGAGTTCGACAGCGTCGAGCCCGATATCCTGCTCGCGGCCAAAGGTCTGGGCTCCGGCATGCCGATCGGAGCGATGATCTCCCGGGAATCGATCACGACCTGGCCGCCCGGCTCGCACGGCTCCACGTTCGGCGGGAACCCGGTATGCTGCGCCGCTGCGCTTGCCACGCTCGACCTGGTCGAAGGAGGGTTGATGGCCAACGCCGCCCGAATGGGTGAACGGCTGATGGCGGGTGCCTCCGGTCTCATGGAACGGCATTCCTGCATCGGAGACGTGCGTGGCCGAGGCCTGATGGTCGGTGTCGAGCTCGTCAAGGACCGCGCCACCCGCGAGCCTCACTCGGAGCTGCTGCGCGGTCTGGTACAGCGGGCGTTTCGCCAGGGTGTGCTTTTCCTTGGGGCAGGGAAGAGCACGCTCAGGCTCGCCCCCCCTCTGGTGGTGGATGAGACCGACGTGGACACGGCGCTTCACATGATCGACGCCTGCCTGGCAGAGCTCGATTGAGCGAGGGAGCGATGGCGACCACGACCGAGATTCCCTCGCCCCGCACCGAGCTGCCCCGGGTCCTCACCCTGCGAGACCTGGTGCTGTTCAACATCGCTGCCATCCTGGGCCTCCGGTGGACCGCCACGGCCGGTGCCGCCGGACCCAGCTCGCTCACGCTGTGGGTACTCGCCGCTGTGCTCTTTTTCATTCCGCAGGGAATTGCGGTCAGCTACCTGTCCCGGCGGCTCCCGCAGGAGGGTGGAATCTACTTCTGGACCAAGCACAGCTTCGGCGAGGGGCATGGTTTTCTGTGCGGCTGGTGCTACTGGGTCAACAACGTTCTCTA
>JAICPP010000172.1 GCA_025929805.1 Gemmatimonadales bacterium
AGATCCACGTGGAGACCAAGGAGAGCGAGTAATGGGTCAGAAAACGCACCCGGTCGGGCTCCGGCTCGGCATCGTCAAGCAGTCGCTGTCGCGGTGGTTTGCCACCAAGGACATGCCGGCGCTGCTCAAGGAAGACGAGCTGATCCGGAAATACCTGAAGCAGCGGCTGGGCCATGCCGCCATCTCCGAGGTTCACATCGAGCGACGTCCGGGCAAGGTGACCATCACCGTGCACACCGGGCGGCCCGGAGTGGTGATCGGCAAGAGGGGCGCCGAGGTTGACAAGTTGCGGGACGAGTTGGCGCAGCTCACCGGTAAGGAAGCCGCCATCAACGTCGAGGAGATCAAGCGCCCGGAACTCTCGGCGCAGTTGGTTGCCGACAACATCGCCCATCAGTTGACGCAGCGAATATCGTTTCGCCGGGCCATGAAGCGCGCGGTCCAAAGCGCCATGCGGATGGGGGCTCAGGGAATCAAGGTGCGAGCGGCCGGCCGGCTTGGAGGTGCGGAGATCGCCCGGACCGAAGGCTATCACGAAGGACGGGTGCCGCTGCACACGCTCCGGGCCGAGATCGATTACGCGACCAGCACGGCCAAGACCACCTACGGTACCATCGGGATCAAGGTGTGGATCTTCAAGGGCGAGGTCATCGAGGACATGGCCGGCCGCACGTACAGCACGGGAGCTTAGGGCATGCTGGCGCCGAAGCGGATCAAGTTTCGCAAGCAGTTCAAGGGTCGGACGAAGGGGATCGCGGCCAGAGGGAACACGGTGGCCTTCGGCGAATTCGGGCTCATGAGCCTGGAGCCGGGCTGGATCACCAACCGGCAGATCGAGGCCTCGCGTGTCGCCATGACTCGGGAGATGAAGCGCGGTGGGAAGGTGTGGATTCGAATTTTTCCCGACAAGCCGATCACGAAGAAGCCGGCTGAAACCCGGATGGGTAAGGGAAAAGGAAATCCCGAGGGATGGGTCGCGGTAGTCAAGCCGGGGCGGGTGCTCTTTGAGGTGGAGGGGATCAGCCAGGATCTGGCCAAGAAGGCTTTGGCGCTCGCGTCGGCCAAGCTGCCGGTCAAGACGCGCTTTGTGAAGCGGGAGGAGGTCTAGTCCGTGAAGCCGAACGAACTGCGGGAAATGTCGGTGGAGGATCTTAGCTCCCGACTGGCCGAGCTGACGGAGGAGCGGTTCCGGCTCCGTTTCCGCTCCGCTACCGAATCGATCGAGAACCCTATGCGGTTCCGGGCCATCCGGCGAGAGATCGCGCGGATCAATACGATTTTGAAAGAGAAGTCCACAGTCGCCAGTCGCGAGTCGCCGGTCTCCTAATCCGAGATTGTCGAAATGATCCGTGACGGACGACTGCCGACTCTTGACTGAAGGAAAAGAAACATGGCCGAGCAGACCAAGCCGACTCGAACGCGCCGCACAGTACGCCAGGGAGTCGTGACCAGCGACAAGATGGAAAAGACCGTGATGGTCTCACTGATCCGGCGCTACGCCCACCCGGTGTACGGGAAGCAGGTTACCCGGACCAAGAAGGTGAAGGCGCGGAACGACCACGGCGCCAAGGCTGGCGACACGGTGCGGATCATGGAGACCAGGCCGCTGGCCAAGACGGTGTGTTGGCGGGTAACTGAAATAGTTGAGCGGGCGAAATAGAGTCGAGGGTCGAGGGTCTAGGATCAACGCCTAGACTCCAGACTCCAGACCTAGACTCTCGACGAGGCAAACATGGTTCAACAAGAATCGATTCTCCGCATCGCCGACAACTCGGGGGCCCGGCGGGCACTGGTCATCCGGGTGCTCGGCGGCAGCAAGCGGCGGTATGCCGGCCTAGGCGATACGGTGGTGGTCGCCATCAAGGACGCTATCCCGACCGGACAGGTGAAGAAGGGCGACGTGGCCAAGGCGGTGATCGTCCGTACGGCCAAGGAGACTCGGCGGAAGGATGGCTCTTACATCCGGTTCGACGAGAACGCGGCGGTGCTCATCAACGACGCGGGTGAGCCTCGCGCGACCCGCATCTTCGGTCCGGTGGCAAGGGAGCTTCGGGAGAAGCGGTACATGAAGATCGTTTCACTCGCGCCGGAGGTGCTCTAGCATGAAGCCACTCGTGTTCAAGAAGGCCAAGCGGATGCGCAACCAGGCACCGGCGCGGATGCGACTGCACATCACCAAGGGGGACACCGTCCAGGTCATTTCGGGCGAGGATAAGGGCAAGCGGGGCCGGGTGCTTCGGGTCCATCCCAAGACCGGACGAGTGACGATCGAGGGTGTGAACGTGGTGAAGCGGCACCGCCGCGCCACCCAGACCGCGGAAGGCGGCATCGTGGAGTTCCCCGCGCCGATTCACCACTCGAAGGCGATGCTGATCGATCCCAAGAGCGGGGAGCCCACCCGGGTCCGTCGTCGCAGAGACGCCGATGGAACCGTCGAACGGATCGCGCTCAAGTCGGACCAGCCGATTCCCAGGAGTCGTTGACCATGGCGGAAGGAACCAAAGAGGGCGGGAAGGGCGGCAAAGGCGCAAAGGGCGGAACCGCCACTGCTCCGGCCAAGGGTGGACCGCAACCGGCCAGCCAGGGCAAGGGGAAGGACAAGGCACCCGCCGGGGCAGTGGACCACACGCCCAAGGCGGCCGAAGGAACACCTCGGCTGCAGGAGTACTACGAGAAGACGGTCCGGCCGCGACTGGCCAAGGAGTTCGGTCTCGGGAACCCGAATCAGGTGCCCCGTCTGGTCAAGATCGTGCTCAACGTGGGCATGGGGGACGCCTCAAAGAACCCCAAGCAGCTCGAGGCTGCGGTCGAGGAGCTGGGGCTGATCACCGGACAAAAAGCCGTGGTCACCCGGGCCAAGAAGGCAATTGCAAACTTCGGACTGCGGGCCGGAATGCCGGTGGGGGCCACGGTGACGGTTCGGGGAGCGCGGATGTACGAGTTCCTCGATCGTTTCATCAACCTGGCGGTGCCCCGAATTCGCGACTTCCGAGGATTGCCCAGCCGGAGCTTCGATGGCCGGGGCAATTACACCTTCGGAATCAAGGAACAGATGATCTTCCCCGAGATCGACTTCGATCGGGTCGAAAAGATTCACGGGATGGACATCACGCTGGTTACCTCGGCCGACCGCGATGATCTGGCCATGGGGTTGCTTCGAGAGCTGGGGTGGCCGTTCAGGGGTGAGACCCCACAGCGGGTGGCGTGAAGAGTGAAATGTGAAAAGTGAAAGGGAGTCTACTCCGCACTTTTCGCGTCCTTCTCACTCTTCACTTTTCACGTTTCACGCAGTTGAGGGACATGATGGCAAAAACAGCATGGATTGAACGAGCAAAACGCACACCGAAGTTCAAGGTACGCACGGTACGCCGCTGCCAGCGCTGCGGTCGTTCCCGGGCAGTGCTGCGGAAGTTCGGTCTCTGCCGCATCTGTGTCCGTGAGCTCGCCCTGAAGGGGGAAATCCCAGGCGTGCGCAAGGCCAGCTGGTAAGGAAAACGAGAGTATGAATCTGACTGATCCCGTTGCGGACATGCTGACCCGCATCCGGAATGCCTGCTCGGCGGGTCACCGGCGCGTGGATATGCCGGTGTCCAAGCTGAAGAGCGAGGTTGCCCGGTTGCTGCGAGATAACCACTACATCGCGGACTTCAAGATCCTGGATGACGGTGCGCACGGAGTGCTGCGGCTCTACCTCAAGTACCACAACGAGACGCCGGTGATCCGCGAACTTCGCCGTGTTTCGACTCCCGGGCTCCGGCGCTATGTCAAATGTCGGGAACTGCCCCGGGTGAAGAACGGGCTCGGCATGGCGATCGTGTCCACTCCGCGCGGCCTGATGAGCGATCGTGAGGCCCGGAGCGCGAATCTGGGCGGCGAGCTGCTCGCCGTCGTCTGGTAGGAGGGGGCATGTCTCGAATCGGCAAGAAGCCCGTCGTGGTGCCCAAGGGCGTGACAGTGCAGTTGCAGGGAAACACCGTCGCGGTCAAAGGCCCCCGCGGTGAGCTGCGGCGCGCCTTGCACCCGGAAATGCAGATCGCACTCGCCAACGATCAGTTCACGGTGGCGCGGCCCAGTGAAGAGAAGCGCCACAAGGCGCTGCATGGGCTGACCCGTACCCTGGTGCAGAACATGGTCGACGGAGTGTCCAAGGGCTTCAGCAAGAGCCTCGAGATCCAGGGCGTGGGCTACAAGGCCGAAGCCAAGGCTTACGGGGTCAACCTGATTGTTGGCTACTCCCATCCGGTCAAGTACGAGGCGCCCAAGGGGATCAAGATCTCGGTGGACAACAACGTCCTGGTGAAGGTGGAAGGCGCGGACAAGGAGTTGGTGGGTCAGGTGGCGGCGGAGCTCAGAGCGGTACGCCCCCCCGAGCCGTACAAGGGCAAGGGGATCCGGTACGTGGGCGAGCAGGTCCGCCGCAAGGCTGGCAAGACAGGAGCCAAGTAATCATGCGGACCATTCACGGGCCCAAGACGCGCGCACAGCTCCGCTATCGCCGGCACCTTCGAGTGCGGCGCAAGGTCAGCGGCACGGCGGAACGCCCCCGTTTGGTCGTGTACCGCTCATTGAAGCACATCTATGCCCAACTGGTGAACGACGAACTTGGCGTCACCATTCTCGGGGTCAGCGATGTGAGCGAGGGCCATCAAGTCGATGGCGCCGGCAAGGTAGGTCGAGCAAAAGGCACCGGGAAGCTGCTGGCGGAAAAGGCTAAGGCGGCGGGGATCGGTAAAGTCGTGTTTGATCGAGCAGGCTATCGTTACCATGGTCGCGTGCAGGCCGTCGCCGACGGTGCACGTGAAGGCGGATTGGAGTTCTAGATGGCAGAAGAGACAGTAGATCCACAGGGCTCGACGGTAGTCGGAACCGATGCGGAGCAGCCGGGCGCGGGCGCAGCGGCAGAGCCGGCCGCGGCCCAGGAAGGCGCACCCGCTGAGGGCCAGACTCCAGAACGGGCCGGTGGTCCGGAGCGGCCTCGGGGTCGGGGCGGGCGTGAGCGAAGTGATCGCGGCGGGCGTGGGGGTGGCAGGCGGGATCGGGGTGATCGAGAGCGTCCCAGCGACCACGTCGAGAATGTCATCGCCATCAATCGGGTGGCCAAGGTGGTCAAGGGCGGCCGGCGGTTCTCCTTCAACGCTCTGGTGGCGGTGGGAGATGGCAAGGGCAAGGTCGGCATCGCCACCGGCAAGGCCAACGAGGTCTCCGAGGCGGTCCGCAAGGCGGTCGATGCGGCCAAACGGTCGATGATCGAGCTTCCCCGCACGGGATCCACCATCCCGCATGAGGTCGTTGGTGAGCACGGCGCGGGCCGGGTCTTGCTCAAGCCGGCAGCAACCGGTACCGGGGTAATTGCCGGCGGGCCAGTGCGGGCGGTTCTCGAGTGTGCCGGGATCACGGACATCCTGACCAAGAGTCTGGGATCGACCAATCCACACAACATGGTGCGGGCCACTATGGACGGGCTCGCCACCCTGGTCTCGGCCCGTCAGGTTGCCCGGGAGCGGGGGGTCGAGGTCGATCAGATCGCGTACAAGCCGCGGCAGGAGAGCTGAAATGGGTCGTAATCCAGCGGTGGGACGCCAGGGGCCGGCCCATCACGCCTCAGTGATACCAACCGAGGGTGCCGCCAGCGCACTCGCGGTGAAGCAGATCCGCTCCGACATCGGGCACTCGGAAACCATGCGCCGGACCCTGCGCGCGCTGGGCCTCCGGCATCACCAACAGACGGTGCGGGTGCCCAATACGTCGTCCATTCGAGGGATGTTGGTCAAGGTGCGTCACCTGGTCGACGTGACGCCGGCCAAGGAGAGCTGATGGCAGAAAAGAAGAGCACCAAGATCAGGGCCGCGGGACGGCAGGGCAGCACGGCAGCGAAGCGGACGGTCAGTGCCCGCCGCACAGCCGAGGCTCCGGGCCCGCAGGAGCGGAGGCTGACGCTCTCGAGCCTCTCGCCGGCCGCCGGATCCACTCAGTCGCGCAAGCGGGTGGGTCGCGGTCCGGGATCAGGACTGGGCAAGACCTCCGGCAAGGGTCACAAGGGTCATAAGGCCCGGACTGGTGGCGCCACCAACCCCGGGTTCGAGGGTGGCCAAATGCCCATGTACCGGCGCCTGCCCAAGCGAGGCTTCACCAACCCGTTCCGAGTCGAATCCCAGGTGGTCAACCTGATTGACCTCAAGAAAGTCAGCGCCGCCGAGGTGAGCCCCGAGACCTTGTACTCAGCGGGCCTGATCGGGAAACCCGACTCTCCTGTCAAGTTGCTGGGCACCGGTGACGCCGATCGGGCTTACACCGTCCGAGGCGTGGCCCTTTCCGCGCCGGCGCGCGCAAAGATCGAGGCGGCCGGCGGCAAGATCGAGGGGTAATGACCTCAGTTCGTCCCAATCTCGCGATGGACGAGGAGCTGAAGCGAAAGCTCCTCTTCACCCTGCTGGCCCTGGTCATCTACCGAGTCGGGGCGCATATCGCCGCTCCGGGCGTGAATGTCACGGCGCTCGCCGACTTCATCCGCAACTCTGCAGCGGCCGGCTTTTTCGGACTATACGACGCTCTGGGCGGTGGGCTCTCCCGCGCGACCGTGTTCGCGCTGGGCATCATGCCCTACATCTCCGCCTCGATCATCTTCCAGCTGGCCGGCGGCGTGGCGCCCTCCATCGGCAAGATGCAGAAGGACGAGGAGGGAAAGAAGAAGATCACGCAGTGGACCCGGTACCTCACCGTGTTCATCTCGCTGTCCCAGGCGTATACCTTCGCGCTGTTCACCGAGTCCATACCGGGTGCGGTGCCCACACCAGGGTTCTGGTCCCGCCTGATCATGGTGGTGACGCTCACCACCGGCGCCATCTTCGTGATGTGGCTGGGCGAGCAGATCACCGAGCGCGGCATCGGAAACGGCATGAGCCTGCTCATTACCTTCTCGATCCTGGAGCGGCTCTGGCCTGGCACGGTGCAGCTGCTTCAGTTCATCCGAAGCGGTGTGGTCACTCCGATCGGGGCGGTGTTCTTTCTAGTCATTCTGGTCGCAGTCATCGCTGCGGTCGTGGGCATGACGATCGCTGCTCGACGAATTCCCATCC
>JAICPP010000228.1 GCA_025929805.1 Gemmatimonadales bacterium
ATGGCTGGAGACGAACAGGGCCACCGCGCCGGAATCACACAGGTTGTACTCGACCTGCCGGGCCGGGAGGGTGGGATAGATCGGGACGTCGGTGCAGCGAGCGGCGAGGCAGGCGTAATCTGCAATGGCCCACTCCGGCCGATTCTCGGAAAGGATGGCCACCCGGTCGCCCGGGCGGATGCCCAACTCCAGCAGGCCGAGGCTCAGATCCTGAACCCGGTCAGCCAGCTGCTGATAGCTCAGCTCGTACCATTGCCCGTCGCGCTTGGCCCGCACGACCACGGGCCGGGCGCCGAAGCGCTCAATCGCACCGAAATACAGCTCGTTGAGAGTCCGCGCCGTGGGCGCCATGAAGCTACTGGAAGGTGACGGTGAATCGTTGGCCGGAGCCGGGGACCAGCGCTCCGCGAGTGCGGAAGGCGCGAACCTGGACGATGGCGGTAGCGGGTTGAGCAATGTTGACTCGCGTGAGGGTTACGCTGGAAACAGCACCATCCGTGCCAGTGTTGACGGTGTCAATCAGCGCGCCGCCGGGCAGCGTGACCGTGGCGTCCAGCGGGGAGACGATGCTGTACTCGACCGGGCGGTCGGCGAGTGGCCCGGGAGGTGAGAAGCTTTGCAGCTGGGAGACGAGGGCAGGGGAGGCCGCAGCACCGGGTGCCACGGTAAAGACGGAATCGGTCACGATCAGGGTATCAGCCCGAGCGATTACGGTGAACTGCACCAGCTCGGAGGCAAGCAACCCCGCAAAGGCCTGAACCCGGCCCGGACCGGGTGAGATCCCCGTAATGACGCCGGTGGCGGGATCGACGATGAGGGCGGGATCGGGCGCCCGCCAGGTGATCTCCGCCTGGATTGCGTTCCCGTCCTTGTCGAGGGCCACCGCGGTGAGCGGCAGCGCCTCACCGACTTCGATGGTCAGGAGCTCCGGCGTCCGGATCTCCAGCCCGACTACCCCTCCCGCGCCTTCCTCGAGACTGCTACAGCCTGCTGCACAAGCCAACGTCACCAGGAGAGCCCAACGGCTCACAGCGTCTCCCTGGCCGGGCTACTCGCGATTTCCCGCAGGGCGGTTTCGGCGTGCCGGACCCACCGGTCCGCGTCGGGACCCTTCGGGGGCCTGGCGAGAAAGGCCCGAAGGTGTTCGGCGGCCTGCTGAGTATCGCCTCGTTTCAACAGGAGAAATGCCACGCCGTAGTGCGCGCCGCCGAGGCTGTCATCCAGCTCCAACGCCCGCTTGTAATGGCGGATCGCTTCTTCGGGTTGGCCGGTCTTGGTAAAGGCGATGGCCATGTTCAGCAAAATGCGGGAATCGGCGGGATTGTCCCGAAACGCGAGCCGGTAGGAGGTGAGCGCCGCCTCGAAGTCTCCCTGGCGCTCCAGGGCCAGCCCCTCGTTGAGATAGTCGAGTCGCTGAGGGTTCACGGTTTCCCGGGATCCCTTGCCGAACATGCGTTTCCATATGCTCATGCCGAGCCGGGGTCTCCGAGCAAAGTCGAACGGGCACAAGGCGTTGGGAAAGGCCTAAGATAGTCCCGGCGCCGGTGGCCCGCAACGCAAAAATAAGAATTCACCACAGAGGGTTCAGAGGGCGCAGAAGTTATCGCAGCACCCTTCTCCTCCAGGCAAGTAACCGAGCAACACGGAGCCTACAAAAACATCAATTCCGATGCTCGCTATGCGAGAGAGTTGCTCGCCCTGCAATAGCGGCGTAGGTTGAGTTCAGGCGGAACGTCCCAACCGTCCGCCGGTCCGCCCGTCCAGCTGCCCGAGGAGGAGTCCATGCGACGTATTGCCCCGTCGGGGCCGCGCGGGGTGCTCGAGGTCGATTGGCCGTTCTTCGGCGAGATCTGCCGCGCCCTGGCGTTGCGGGTGGCCAGGGAGTACCAGCCGGAGATCGTGCTCGGCATCGCCAAGGCCGGCGTGATTCCCGGAGTGGTCGTCGCCTCCATTCTCCAATGTGAGTTCGTATCGATGGTGGTGACCCGGGAGGAAGCAGGGGCTCAGCCCACGCTCGTTTCCGGACCACCGTTGACCATCCGCGGCCGCCGGGTGCTGGTGGTGGACGAGACCTGCGACACGGGAAGCACGATGAAGCTGGCCCTGAGCGAAGTTCGCGCGCTCAAGCCGGCCGAAGTGAGAAGCGCCGTCTCCTTCAAGACCGGCGAGTATGCGCCGGATTTCCACGCCTTCGAGACCGACAACTACATCATCCTGCCCTGGGACCGGGAGATCATCCAGGGCGGCGAGCTCGTCATGCGTCCGGACTACGCCGCCCGATTGTAGTCTTCCCCGTTACCAGACGAACTCCCGCCGAGCCACATCCACAGCGGTAACCCCGTGGCTGCTGCTCATATGATGGATACGTTCGATCCCGTCCTGGAAATCGGGCTGGATCTCGGCCACCAGATGCTCCGCATAGTGCTCCGGCGACAGCGAATCAATCTCATAAAGGCGAATGGCCACGCCGTAGCGGTCGAAGCCGTGTACCTGCCCGGCCCGAAATAACCGCTCGCCGTCCCGGAGCAAGCCGGCGTTTCTTCCACCCAGGGCGTCGATCTTCAGCGGATTACTCGGATGTGGTTGCCATGACTCGCTTAGAGGCGAGTCCGCCCAGTAGAGATAAAGCTCGGTGGCGAGGCCCCCGTCACCCGATCGGTCGAGATTGGTCAGCATCCACCAGCGATCGCCATGCTGGAACAACATCGAGTCGTAGGCCGAGACGCCGGTCATGATGGCTTTGACGAATGCCCACCGGTAGGGGAACTCGACCGCCCGATAGAGCCGGATCTGTCCCGAGGCGCTGGATTCCGGGCACATGTAGATCGTACCATCAAGCTGGAATAGATAAGGGAATGACAGATGAAACGGCTCGGCCAGCACCATCACCGGCGCAGTGGCGCCCTCTCTCCCCACCTCGAGGGCTGATATTCCCGCGATTCGGGTACGATACGAATAGTCCTCAACCAGACAGTACGTCTTTCCCTGATGCTGCCAGACGAACGGGTCGGCCAGAAAACGGCCCGGCGGCGGGGGCGTGGTAGTGGCTTGCGACAGTACAGCTCGGCTCCAGTCGGTGAAGCTGAAGGAAACCGACCAGCGGCTCCGGAGGTGCAAGGAGTAGCGCAATCCTTTGCGCACGGAGCGACCGACGAGCCGGGCAAGGTAGTGAAGACACCTACCACCCGAGGGCGGGCCGGCGAGCTCCACGGAGGGTGACAGCGGAGGCTCGGCCGGGGGAAGCCCCCGCTCCCGGGCAAGCTTCTTGAGCAGGTCCTTGAGATGCACGTTCGATTTGCTGAACAAGGCCGCCTGGTTGAGCAGGTAGAACCACTTGGTCTCGTACGATCCCCGCAACAACACTTCACGACCCTGAGTCGTAAGCCGCTGAATCACGAAGCCGGTCGCCGGCCGCCCGAGATAGCACTCCCAGAAGGCTGCTGCGTCTCCCTGGCTCACTCCGGTGTCGCCGTAGCTCAAGGAGAGAGTGCCGAAAGGCGCCGCCTCCAGGATCTCGCCCCCTGGGACTGCAGATCCACTGAGGATGAGCACGTCGCATCCCATGGAGCGGACTCGGGCCGCTTCCTCCGCCGGCCACTGATATCCCGAGCTCGACCGGAAAGGGCGGAGGTGCAGGGTTTGCTCCATCAGTGAGTCAATGCGAAGCCGCTTCAGATGCTCCTGGGACCGGCTCCCCTGGTATAGCCGAAGGAGCGGCTGCTCCAGCAGGCGGATGCCTCTCAGGAGCGCCTTGCCGACAGTGCCGAATCTGGCTTCCTCCGGCGCTCCATGGACGAACAGATGCCTGATCTCCAGGTCCTCCTGCTTCGCCGCCCAAGTCACCAGATCGTGCAGGTATCGGTTGGCGTAGACGGAATCCTGGAGGAGTCCGATTCGCAATTTGCTGCGGGGCTCGGTCGTCATAACTCGGCTGAGGTAGGAGCAGGAATCTGACCCGATTTGGGGCTCGGGGGCAACTTGGGGATGGTAGCTCGAAAATAACTTGCCGTCCTGGCAAGGCTCGGCATTGCCGTGCTGCGCGAAATTGGTCGGGGGGGGAAGGCGATCGTCTAGCAGCCCACGCTCGTCACCGGCCCACCCTCGGCCATACGCGGGCGTCAGGTGGTGCTGGACGAGATTTGCGATACAGGAAGCACGATGAAGCTGGCGCCGAGCGAAGTCCGCGTCCCCAAGGCGGCCGAAGTGAGAAGCGCCGTCGCCTTCAAGACCGGCGAGCATGCGCCGGATTTCCACGCCTTCGAGACCGACAACTACATCATCCTGCCCTGGGACCGCGAGATCATCCAGGGTGGCGAGCTGGTGCTGCGTCCGGACTACGCCGCGAGGCTGTAGCGGAGTGACAGCCTACTTACAGCAAGCGTCCTTTTTGCAAGAACCCCAAGCG
>JAICPP010000272.1 GCA_025929805.1 Gemmatimonadales bacterium
ACGTCCGCAACTCCGGAGTGCCGGTGATGATATCTCGGTACTCGTGCAGTGATTGGCCGATCTCCATCCCGTGGTCGGTAATCTGATATTCACGCAAACCCTTGCTGTGCGCGCTATTCCGCATCTTGATCACGGTGATCATCTTCTGGAGTTCCCCATCGATCTCGACGTAGCGTTGAAAGATGATATCGTCGGCCAGAAACGACACCTGGTGGGCGCTGAAGTGCATGGTGGAGAAGTTCTCGGCCGTCTCGACCGTCATGAGCACGGTGATGCCGGCCCCGGTCAGCGCTCCCACCAGCCGGTAGAGTGACTCTCGATAGTCGGTACGAAAGGTAGGCGCCAGGGTCAACTCGAAGCCGGAGAGCGAATCGATCACCACGCGTTGCGCCTTCACCTGCTCAACCGCGTCCTGAATCTCCTGCAAAGCCTCGTCCACCGAGAGGTCGAGTGGGTGCAGATAAATCACTTTGAGTTGACCTTGGCGGACCATCTCCGCCAGGTCGAAGCCGAGCCCCTTGGCCCGGCGCATATAGTCCTGAGGGTGCTCCTCGAAGACGGCGATGACTCCCGGCTCGCCGTGCCGCGCCCCTTCGGCGATGAACTGCGTGGCCAACACGGTCTTCCCCGCGCCGGAGGGTCCGCCCACCAGCACCGCGTCTCCCACCGGGATGCCTCCACCCATCATGGCATCCAGGCCGGGAACCCCTGAGGAAACCCGTTGGGGATGGGTTGCCCGCTCGATCCGCGTGATGCGCCGGGGAATCCGTGGATAGATGTGGAGGCCATCGTCGCTGATGCGGAAGGTATGCAGACCCGGCATGGTCTCCTGTCCACGCATCTTCACCACCTGGAGCTTTCGTATGACCGAGTTGCGGTCGACGCTCTGGAAGAGCCAAAGGATACCGTCGGCGACTGTGAAGACTGGGTTATCCCGCAATTCCTCGGCACTGTACTCTCCTATGAGAAAGGTCGTCGCCTGCCAGCTCGTCAGGTGGAGAGCCAGGCGCTGAACGAAGCCTTGCAACTCCAGTTCGCCCATCTCACGGGATAACGCCGCGCGCACCACCGTCCGGAAGGAATCGACCACCACAAACGCGGGATTCCGCTCCTCGACAATACGCACGATGCGCTCCAGCACAGTGCCCAAATCGCTAGACAGGATTTCCTGGCTCAGATTGATGAAGTGGATACTATCATCGACCTTGGCCGGATCGAAGAAGTTGTACGTGTTCTGGTAGCGCAGCATTTTGATCGGAGGCTCACCTAGCACGGTGAAGTACAGCGCCGGCCGCTCGGGCGACGCGTTGGCGAAGATGATCTGATGGGCGAGCGTGGTCTTGCCCACCCCCGGACCGCCGGCGATCAGGTTGAAGGAGTACTCTGGTAGACCGCCGGTCCCCGGCTCCCCTTGGAGATCAAGCACCCGGTCGAAGCCAGGCACCCCGGTTTGCAGCTTATGGATATGAACTCTCCGCCCGTCGCTCATCCGTTATTCTCCTCCGAGCCAGAGCCCGCGGCCCCAGGTGTTACCTCAGGCCACGCTTCGTGGATCAAGCGCAACGCGAGCTTCTCGCCGACAAAGGTGACGAGCAACCAGATGAAATGAGCGAGCACCGACACCAAACTATCGCGGACCACTGCGGGATCCTGGTCCCGGATGCTCGCCGACAATCCCTCCAGCGAAACGTCATCCGGTGATGCGACGACCTTGACACCCTGGAGAAAGGGCGACTCCGCCCGCGCGAGATACAGCGCCCGCTGGAGCAACGCTTCGTAACCGGCGGATCCGACGAGAGTTTCAAGTCGCTGATAGAGATGGCTGGACACGCGATTGGTCGCGTCCGCCAGTCCCTCCGAGGTTTGATTACCTCCGGCCGCCCGCGCCAGCATCTGCCAAGCCAGCTCGTGCTCTTTATCCCCCGCCTGCCTCCGGTCTCCCGTTCTCACATCACCTACCCGATCCTCGGTCTCGGACGCGCCTCGGACAGAAACCGAGCGATTCGGATGAGCAATCCCGCGGCGCTCTCCAGGCTCGAGAACGCGGATCTACATTCCGACATTTTCCACAGCCAATCCGACGGTACTGTCGGCCGTCATGACCTCGGCAAGCTGGTGCTCCACAGGGGGAACACTACGGCCGAGGACGAGGTCGAGGTTCGGGATACCAGTCTCAAGGACAGGAACCGGAACGAACTCTGGCAACGTCTCGACCTTTCCAGGCATCAGGGTCATCCGGCTGGAGTTCCCGACGCAGACGACACCCTAGCGATACGGCCAGTTCGGACCATGGTTTCTGCTCAGCCGCGTGATCGCGCGGTGTGCCGCGATGGCACAGGAGAGAGGGAAGGGGGTTAAGAGATGCAGCACCCCGATCTCCGTATGCAAACACCACTTACGGGCTGGGTAACCGGAGCTCCGTCTCTGAAAGATACGACGATAATTATAGTGAAATTGTAGACCAGAAACAATACGAGTTTGCGGTGTGTATGCGCCGTCGGGTCTTGCGGGCAATGGACGTGGCGGCTGCGGTGTGAAAGTCGGGACTACCCGGCCTCCGCTCCGCCCAGAACGGATCACTCACGGGGCGCGGCAAGCAACGCCACTACCGGTCACGGAACCTCCGGCAGGGGAGGGACGTATCCTTTTTCGCAATCTTGCTTCATATCTTCACATTACAGGAGAGGGCAAGCCCCTCACCTACGGCTCGTATCGACAGTGCGCCGGTGCCAATGCATTCGCTGCCGGTTCGACCACGACCGGTGGAAACCGTAGAATGATCGACGGGAAGTGACGCTGGGGGTCTGGCAGGACAGCGAACTGAGGAGGAAGGGTGTCCCATCCACTGCCATATCTCCTAGCTAACCGTTACCAGCTCACTCGCCGCCTCGGCGAGGGAAGCTTCGCCGAGACCTTTCTGGCCACTGATACCCTCCTCCAGCGCCAGGTCGCGGTCAAGGTCCTGCGCGAGCAGTATGCCCGGGATCCTCGCTTTGCCACCCGCTTCGCCCGTGAAGCCCAGGCTGCGGCCGCAGTCTCCCATCCCAACGTGGTCGAGGTCTATGACTCGGGCCAGGAGGACGAGACTCTCTTCATCGTCATGGAGTGGGTCGATGGCCGCGATCTCAAGCACCTGATCCGGGAGCAGGCGCCGTTGCCCATCCCCGAGGCGATCCGGCTGCTGCGGGAGCTCCTCCAGGGCTTAGCAGTCATTCACCAAGTCGGGATCATCCACCGGGATGTCAAGCCCCAGAATGTGCTGATAACCCGATCGGGGAGCGCCAAGCTGACCGACTTCGGGATCGCCCGAGGGGCGGTCGAGAGCAGCCTGACCGAGACCGGGATGGCGCTGGG
>JAICPP010000085.1 GCA_025929805.1 Gemmatimonadales bacterium
ACCTGCATGGATTCGGCCGCAGTGGAAGCTGCCGGCATCGAACCCCTCCGCCCCGAGCTGAAGCGACTGGAGGCCATTCATGACCGGCCGGGTATTCAGGCGGCGATTGCACGGCTGCATGGTATGGGCATTCCTGCGGGCTTCACGTTTCACTCCACGCCGGACGCCAAGAAAAGCTCGCGTACCATCGCGGAGGCCTACCAGGGTGGTCTGGGTCTTCCCGACCGGGATTACTACCTCAAGACCGACTCGGCTTCGCAGAAGATCAGGACCCAGTACGTGGAGCACGTGGCCCGCATGCTCGAGCTCTCCGGCTTGGAGTCGTCCAGAGCCGAATCCGCGGCCCAGACCATCATGAATCTGGAGACGGCACTGGCCAAAGCATCGATGACCAAGGAGGACCAGCGGGACCCTGAGAAGGTTTACCACCTCACTGCCACGAGTGAACTCCAGAAATCCATGCCAGGCTTCCGCTGGGCTGCCTATTTCTCGAGTCTCGGGCTCAATGGCGTGAACGAGGTGAACGTCGCGCAACCCAAGTTCATGCAGGTGTACGACTCGCTCATCAGGTCGGCGCCGCTGGAGAGCTGGAAGGCCTACCTCCGGTGGGACCTGATCGCCAACGCTGCGCCGGCCCTGAGCTCCCCGCTAGTGGAGGAAAGCTTCCGCTTCAACTCCACCGTCCTGCGTGGCGTGAAGGAGATGCGGCCCCGCTGGAAGCGGTGCCTGACGCTCACCGACAGAGCCGTAGGTGAAATACTGGGGCAGGCCTACGTGAAGAAAAACTTCACCCCGGCAGCCAAGGCCCGGGCTCTCGATATGGTCCGCAACATCCGGTCTGAGCTACGGGCGCGGCTGGGCACGCTCAGCTGGATGAGCCAGGAGACCAAGACCAAGGCTTATGCCAAGCTCGATTCGATCATAAGCAAGATCGGTTACCCGGAGAAATGGCGTGACTACACCAGGCTCGAAGCCCAGCCCGGCCCGTTCGTCAGCAACATGCTCCGCTCCTCGGTCTTCGAGACCCGACGGGACTTGAGCAAGATCGGCCGGCCGACCGACCGGTCCGAATGGGGCATGACCGCTCCGACCGTCAATGCCTACTACAACCCTCCCACCAACGAGATCACCTTTCCTGCCGGTATCATGCAACCACCCTTCTTCGACCCCAAGGCGGATGACGCCGTGAACTATGGCGGCATGGGCGCAGTCATCGGCCACGAGATCATTCACGGATTCGACGACCAGGGGCGCCAGTTCGATGCCTTCGGCAACTTGAGCGGTTGGTGGACTGAAGCGGATACCAAAGAGTTCAACCGGCGTGCAGAGGTGGTCGAGAAGCAATTCGATGGCTATGTGGCCATCGATTCCCTGCATGTCAACGGAAAGCTCACGCTGGGCGAGAACATCGCCGATCTGGGCGGGCTACTGATTGCGTATGGAGCGTACCGGCGGTCGTTGGAAGGGAAGCAGGAGCCGGCTCCGATCGATGGATTGACCGGCCCCCAACGCTTCTTCCTGGCCTGGGCTCAAATCTGGCGGGCTAAGTCCCGGCCCGAATTCACCAGGCTCCTGGTCAACGTGGACCCTCATGCACCACCGGAGTTTCGGACCATTGGACCACTGTCGAACATCCCTGCCTTTGCCGAGGCATTCGGCTGCAAGCGGGGAGATCCCATGGTTCGTCCTGAGGAGCAGCGGGCTCAGATCTGGTAGCTATCGCTGGCGGCGGCCACTCCCACTCGAGGACCTCGCACCACCACCGTCCCGGGAGCCCCCACCCGAGCTCCGGCCTTCCGCTCGTCCGGCGCCCCGATCCGACGGTGCGGAACCTCTTCGATCGACCTGAGGGCGCTCCACTGCTCGAGGTGCCTCGCGCGCCCGCTCCACTGCTCGGGGTGCCTGGCGACCCCGCTCCTCGCGGGGCTCAGCCCGACGCTCAGTTCCCCTCGATGGCGATACCTCCCGCGACGGCTGGGCGTCCACCTCTCGGCGAATGAGCCGGGGCTCACCGGCGGAACGCTCATGACTGCGCTCCTCGGGGCGGGCTCGCCGGGCCTCGACCGGCTGGTTTATCACCCGCCGGGCGTCGTCGGTGAGGCGCCGCCGGGCTACACCATTGGGCAGTTCGTCTCCCGGTGAATCGATCACCCGCCGAGCCGGCGTCGCAATCGAAGGCTCGCGGATAGGTGAGATGGGCGGATTGTACACCGTGTTCACCGAGCGGCGTAGATCGTAGCGCCGGTCGCGATATCCGGCCGTGAAGCCATCCGCTGTGCGGAAACGGTACGGCGTATACGGACGGGCATACCGATACCGGTCATAGTAGTACCGGTCCCAGTACGGATAGTGGTAATACCGAGGGTAGACGTACCGGGGATAGTAAGCCGGCGCGTAGTAGTACGGGTCGTAGAAAAACGGGTTGTAGAACGGATCGTAGGCGTAGAAGTAAGGATCGTAATAGTACCGGCGGTACGGCCGTCCAAAGAAAATCGAGATGCTCAGCGAGGATCCGTAGCGGCTGCAAGAGAAGCTGTAACACCAGGGATCGTACGACGAGCCGTAGTAACGCGGATAGTGACTCGACGCATATACCACGCGTTCGAGAACCTCATAGCTCAGAATATCGTAATCGAAATCGCCCAGGGCCATGCGGCGTACCAGCTCGTTGAGTTCCGCCTCGGGATTGTCCGATAGTCGCGCAGGGGCGAGTGCCCGGTAGTCCCAGTGGTCACCCACAACGAAGGTGTCGAAGCGGAAAGGCTCACGAGAGACCGCAGCATAGACGGTCCCGCGGCCTTTGGAGTCGGCCTCGAAGGCCTCGCGGTCTCCCCTCCCCCTCACCTCGTACTTCTTGCCACCGCGAACGAAGTTGTCTTTGTCGGGATCGAGCGGGAACAGGACCCTGAGATACCCTTCAGGGTCGACGTGGAACACCAGCAGGTAACCGTCCTCTTCGGTTCGCACCTGTACTTTGGCCCGGTCGCCGGGGAGAAATCGCCGATCGTTGCTGATCCAGATCTGGATCGGGGGGTCATCCAGGGCGGCCGCGGCTGCCGGTAGCGGGGAGCTGGAAGCGCCCGTGAGTAACAAGGGAAGGAGCAACTCGGAGATCATGGCACCTCCCAAAACACCCTTGGGTCCGACTTCGAAGTAACGATGGGGTACGCAGATACGGAGCTGGTCATTACGGAGCCTCGCTGCGAACGGCGTGCCATCATCTATGTAGGTGAAAGATAATCACTTAGGAATCCAGACCAGGGGCCATACCGTCCTGTTTTCATGCAACTGAAGCATGGTGCGGACAGGCTGATCAAGGCTGGCGATGCCAGTACATCCGCATCTCACGAATCCGCTCTGCCTCGGTCTCGCAGAAGATTGCCCCTCGGGCGTCTACCCATTCGCCGGTCCGCCGGCGCCGAAACACGCATTTGAACTCGGTCGAGAACCAGGGACCGGCGGCATGGATCTCCCCCGAGCTGAAGCTGATCTCTGACTGGTTGTAGGGGACTTCGTTCCAGTACCCCCGGATTGCGTCGATTCCACGAAAGGGCTCCGCGAACGGCGTTTCCACGAAGATCGCGTCGGGAGCGTAGACCGACATCAGCAGGTTCATGTCACCCCGGGCCCATCCGGTCCCGAAGGTGTCGATCAGCGAGCGCCCCAACCTTCGGGTGGCAGCAGCAGAATCTTCCGTCGGCATGCCGGAACATACCAGGCTGGAGACCAATACCGCCCTACGATGGCCCCCCGCTGTTGGTGAGCGGATCTCGCCTTAAGGCCAACTCCACTCGAGCGGAGAGCTCCTTCAAGCTGAACGGCTTCACGACGTAGTCGATGGCGCCACCCCGCAATCCGGTGAGCACGTCCCGTTCGTGGCCCTTGGCGGTCACCATGATCACAGGAATCGATCGCAACGACGCGTCATTCTTCAGCCGGCGTAGGACCTCGAATCCACTGAGCCCCGGCATCATCGCGTCGAGCAGGATCAGATCCGGCAGCTCGCTTCCGGCCAATGCCACTGCCTGTTCTCCGTCTTCGGCGCGAATGATGTGATGGCCTCCATTGCCGAGCTTGAATGAGATCATGTCGGCGATCTGCTTCTCATCTTCGGCCAGGAGGATCTTTGCCATGCCCCGGCGCCTAAAGCTTGGCCGGGAGCGGCAGCTGAACTCGGAAGTGACTCCCCTCGCCCGGAACACTGACGACTTCAATGGTTCCGCCATGTTTTTCCACGATGCCCTTCGCAATGACGAGCCCGAGCCCGGTTCCGCCCGTCTCGGTCACGATCGGGTTGCGCGCGCGGAAAAACTTGGTGAAGAGCAGGGCCTGCTCATCCTTGCTGAGTCCAATGCCCGAATCGTGAACCAGGACCTCGATGCCGCTCTGAGCCAACCGCGCCCGGATGCCGATTTCGCCTTCGGGAGTGTACTTGATCGCATTGGAGATCAAGTTGCTGAAAACCTGAACCAGCCGGGGACCATCTCCCATCAGGCTCGGAAGTCGGTCGATCCGGACGCCAAATGCCAGACCCTTCGACTCTGCCATCGCTCTGAAGGTGGCTGCCACGTCCTCCAGAATGGCGCTCAGGTCGGTCGGTTCCACCCGAATTTCCAAACGCTGCGCTTCGATCTGGTTTACATCCAGCAGATCGTTGATCAGGCTTCCCAGCCGGTCCGTATTTCGGGAGGCTATCTGGAGAAACTCCCGTTGCGCGTCGCTCAGCGGACCGGCATCGCCGTCCGCGACCAGCTCGATGAATCCCTTGATGGCGGTGAGCGGCGTCCGGAGCTCGTGAGAGACGGTGCCCACGAAATCGTCCTTCATCTGCTCCAGTTGCCTGCGCTCGGATAGGTCCCGCGCGATGATCGATGCCCCGGTTACCTTGCCGGTGCGGTCACGCATCGGTGAAACCGTGATGGACACATCGATCCGGCGCCCGTCCTTCGTAAGATTCACTGTCTCGATCTGCTCGATCCGCTCCCCCCGTTTCATCCGGGAGAAGACATCCTCTTCGAAGTGTCTCCGGCTGAGGAGCCACGAAACATCCCGGCCGCGCACTTCGCCTTGTGCGTATCCATAGAGCCGCTCCGCTCCGGCGTTCCAGATTTCGACGGTACCATCGAGACTGGTCCCGATGATTGCGTCGTTCGAGTGCTCGACGATGGCGGCCAGTTGATGGACCGTCTCCTCGGCGCGTTGGCGGGCATGACTCTGCTCGCTCAGCGCAAGGTTCGATGCAGCGAGTGAGCGGGCCCGTTGCCGGGAGGTCTGCTCCACCCTCAGTGACCAGCCCACGAGGAGCGCGGTCAGAAGCCCGGCAGCGAGCGTGACGTTGGGAAGGCCGGGATGCGCGCCGGAAGACTGAGCCACCGCTGGGAGGTTCAACCGGGGTCCGGTCCCGAGCGCGTACCACATACACAAGGTGACCGTGGCGACTGCGACGCCCGCGAGCACCGGAAGCCATGGGGGAGCCTCCGCCGATTCTCCTTGCGCTGTGTTCCACGCCAATCCGACAGTCCCGCCGCCAAGCAGCATGAAGCCCAGCGCCGTGTGGACCGACATGCTGTTGAAGTGCCCCCAGCCGTACGCACCCGGGACCCCAGCCGCATAACCCACGAGCGCAGCCGTTCCCAGCGCGATCACGATCGTTCCCAACAACGCCGGTAGCAGATGGCGGCAAGGTTTGGCTGAGCCGCAGGAGAGCCCGAGGAGAGCAGCACCGGTGAGCATCAACGCAGTGGCGCTGTTGGGAGGCATCCGGCCTGGACTCGATACGCCGGCGAGCACGTAGGTCTCCACCAGCAGATCGTCTAAACCGAGGTCCGCCTGGAAGAGATACTGGCAGAGGGTGGCAAATCCGATGATCATGGCGAGGCCGCCTAGCAGGGCCGTCGGCCGGCGCAAGTCGAGCGCGGCGGTCAGCAAGGCGGCGCCGCAGATCATGAACCCCAGGGCGGTGTTGTACTGCATCGGGGGTAAGCCGGGCAGTACCTGAATCAGCGCCACCGCCACCGTGAGCCATCCGGCAACGACGAGCCCCCCGAGCGCCGCTGCACTGGCACCGGATGCGGCGGCAATCAGGGCACCGACGCTATGAGTGCTGGCGTAGCTGCGAAACGCCCAGGTCATCCGGCGCTCGCCCCTACCCCGCGACGTTCCATGACACCCCACGACAAATCCCCTCGCCAATACTCCCAGAACGCTCGAACCCGCCACCACACCGTGAGCTGCCTGAAGCCGAAGTTTTCCAATACGGCGCCGATCAGAAGCCGTCCCAAGTCGAGGGTGCGGGGATAGCGGCGGAAGACCAGGTCCTCCAGCAGCACCGCCAGTGCCGAGATCAGGACCATGTACAGGGTCGCCAGGCAGAAAAAAGTGGCCGCGATCGAGGCACTGATGAGGCCGAGGGTCCAGAGGACCGGGAGGAGGAGGTATCCTGACAATTCAACCAGCGGACTGATCATTTCGAACATGAGGAAGCCCGGAAGGGATATCATGCCGACGGCACCGTAGCGAGGGCGTCCGATCATCTGACGATGGCGCAGCAAGGTGTCGATCAGCCCCCGCTGCCACCGCGTCCGCTGACGTCGGAGGACCCGCAGGTTTTCCGGAACTTCCGTCCAGCAGATCGGATCGGGGACGAAGCCGATCCGGTAGGGCTGGCACGCCTCGCGGCGGTATCGATGCATTCGCACGACCAGCTCCATGTCTTCGCCCACCGAGTCGGTGGCGTAGCCACCCGCTAGTATTGCAGCTCTTTTCTCGAAGAGCCCAAACGCACCGGAGATCACCAGCAAGCTGTTCCCCGTGCTCCACCCCATTCTGCCGAACAGAAAGGCGCGGAGGTATTCGACGATCTGCACCAGCGGAAGCGAGCGGTGCGGCAGGTGTACCTTGCGCACGCGGCCGCTGCGGACATCGCAGCCGTTTGCCACTCGGACCACTCCACCGGCCGCGATGGTCACTCCCGGTGAATCCACAAAGGGACGGACCAGGCGCAGCAGAGCATCCGGTTCCAGGATCGAGTCGGCGTCGATGGCACAGAAGATCGGGTAGAGACTGAGATTCAAACCGGCATTGAGGGCATCGGCCTTGCCCCCGTTCAGCTTGTCCACCACCACGAGATTGGGATACGAAGGTGATTCGTAGATGGCCCGTACTGGCTTAGTGGCGAGGGCAGGCTCGAAGCTTCGCGCGCTCCGGCGAAGGTCGAACGCATCCACCAGCCGGCGGAGGGTGTCGTCGCTGGAGCCATCGTTGACCAGGATAACCTCGAAAAGCGGATAATCGAGCATCAGGAGAGAACGTACATTCTCCACCACGTTGGCTTCCTCGTTGAACGCAGGTGCCAATACTGAGACGGGTGGCGTGAGTGGCGAGCGCAGGAGCCTGCGTTGATCCGGACGTCTGACCTCCTTGAATACCCGGAGGGTTCGCCAGAACCCCGCGACGGTGAGCAGGAGGTAGTACGAGTTGATGGTAAAGAAGAAGATGAGCATGAATCCGGTGTACCAACCCAGGATCGTCTCCAGCATCGATCTCGTCATGGGAGTGCCGGAATCAGCTGCGCTCGCTCCAGTAGATACCGAGCCATGTCTCGTACCGGAGGCTCGGGGTCCTGCAGCGCCGCTTGAAGCGCCTCTGCTCCAAATGGCCCGGCCTCGGCCAGGGCGGTCGCGGCATAAAAGCGAACCCACCAGTGCCGGTCGCGCAGTGCCCGGTTGAGTCCTGGGACAGTGTCAGGACTCCCATAGAGGCTAAGCCCCTTAGCCGCCTGACACCGAACCGCCCAACTCGAATCATCCAGACCACCGGAGAAGCTCTGGAGGAAGCGAGGATCGCCGATGGCTGCTGCAGCCTTGACGCTCTTGACTCTGACCTCGGGATCGATGTCATCCATGAATTCAAGGAGCAGGTCGGCAGCGGTGGTCAGGCGAAGCCATCCGATCAGCTCGATCGCTGCCAGCCGCCCGGAACGGCTGGAAGAAGTCCCGGCAAACGCGACGATCGCGTCCGCCACCTCACGCCCTCGGTCGGCAAGGACCTCCTGCGCTCGGTGGGCCACCAGCAGATTTCTGTCTTCCAAGAGACCCACCAGTCCACGCAGGACCGACGGGTCTCCCACCTGACCTACGGCCCACACCGAAGCCTGCCGCACCCGCACGTCCCGGTCGTTCAGCGCCTTCAACAATGCAGGTATCGCCTGCGGAGACCGAACCAGTCCCAGATCCGCCGCCGCGCGGGCACGGATAGAGGCCAAGCCCGAGGTGAGACGGGCGAGATCCCGCTGAAGGAAGCCGAGCAAGCGGTACAGCTCAGAGATCGACTCGCCCGTATCGCCTCGAAGATCGAGCGCGAGACGGAGCAGTATCGAGCGGACCAGCTTGCGATCGCGCCGGCCGAGGCGTAACAGCGGTTCAGGCTGGACTGGGGTGCTCTGCAGTGCCTCGTAGAGCAGCCTCGTTAGCACCGGCTCACGGCGGCCGCTGTGCCGGCGGCGCAGCTCAACGATACTTCGTTGGAGGAGCAAGAAAACGGCGAGCGAAATTACCGCTCCAGCCAATCCGAATACAGGAAGTCTCAGCGGCTCCAGCGCGAACACAGGGGCCATCCGGAATAGTCTCCAGCCGCGTTGGTGCCGGGGGTAGGCGGGCTCCAAACTTGCAGGGCAACTTCCGTTCCCACTCAAGCCTTCTGATTCGGACAGGCAACTCGTTGACCACTATCAGATTGCACTGGCGGAGAGGACCTGTGCACGGGACACTCCGGCCTGGTCCATGCAAAACGCGCCCAGGCTTCGGCCGACGCGGCTTCCTGATCGGAATGCTGGGAGTCTTGGGGCCCGCTTCCCTGGCCGCGCAGCAGACCGTGGCCGACGAGGCGTGGGTACAAGGACGATATGAGACGGCACGGTTGGGCTACCAGCAGGTGCTGGCGCAAGACCCGAGGGACATCCATGCCAATCTTCGGATGGGAATGCTCCTGTCCTGGCAGGGCAAGCTGGACTCGTCACTGGTCTTCTTGGCCCGAGCTCGAGCGGCAGACCCGTCGAACCTGGAGATTCGTCTCACTCAAGCGAGGGTGTTGGCCTGGAATAAGGAGTATGCGGCGGCACTCGCCCGCTACGACAGCTTACTCATCGAGTATCCCACCCTTCGCGAAGCGGTGCTGGGCCGGGCTCGTACTCTGGGCTGGTCGGGGCACCTAGATGCTTCCCGATCGATCTACCGGCAGATCATTGCGCGCGACTCCACCGATCACGAGGCGTTGGTCGGCGTGGCACAGGTGAGTGCCTGGAGCGGCAAGCTGGGACTGGCAGCGGAGGAATACCGCAAGGTCCTCAACCGTAATCCTCGTCATGTCGAGGCCCTGGTCGGCCTGGGATATGTGTACCTGTGGCAGGGACGGACTGCCTCGGCCAGGGAACAGGCCCGATTCGCGCTAACTATTGACTCGACTCATACGGCCGGCCGCGAGCTCCGCCACGCAGTCAGGGAGGCTACCCGACCAACAGTTGAGTCCTCCGCCAACTGGAGCAACGACTCGGACGACAACACCAGGTTCGGGCAAACCCTGAGCGCCACGGCATCATTGGTTGAGGGAGTCGGAGTCACTGGTACCGTCAATGCATTGGAGACCAGCGATCCCCTCCGAGAAGCCACTCGAGTGGGTGCCGAAGCGGGCATTTCGGTGAGATCGGGCGCTTTACAGATATCTGGTGGAGTCGGGGCTCGCCGTCTGTATCCGGAAATAGCCGCGGCAAGGACCAGTGCCACGTATCACGCCGGTGCGAGCTTTCGGCCGATTCCGCAGCTCGGGTTGAGTGTGGGATATTCCCGATCGCCCTTCGATGAAATCGCGGGTCTAATCGAGCGTGGGCTCGACATCGAGTTGCTGGAAGGTGGCGCGGATGTCAGACCGACCTCCCGGCTGACGGTGTACGGTGGCGCAGGCACCCTGTGGATCAGCGACGGAAACCACCGGACCAGCTTCGTTGGCGGCGCCAACCAGAAGCTGGGGCGGCAGTTCTTCATCGGACTCCTGGGGCGGACTCTGAGCTACGAGCAGCGAGGAACCGGGTACTTTTCACCCGATCGTTTCTCCGTGCTCGAGGGAGTGGCGGGCTTCACTCACGAGACCCGATCCTGGCTGGCATACCTGAGTGGCGGCCTCGGCGCACAGAAGGTCGGAGCACGAGGCGCAACCCAGACTGAGTGGCACGTCGAAGGGCGGGTGGGACCGCGATGGGGGATCGGGAACCGGATCGAGCTGTTCGGCCTCATTACCAACAGTGCAGTGAGCTCTACCACGGGTGCCTTCCGCTATCGCGCGGCTGGATTGTCGATGAGGCTGGGTCTGTAGTCGCTGAGGCAGAATGCGGATTCTGATCATCGGCGGGACCAACTTCATAGGCCCGTACGTGGTCACCGAACTGCATCGCCAGGGTCATGCGGTCACCGTCTACCACCGCGGCTTGCATGAGCCGGATCTCCCCACCGAGGTACGTCACATCCACAGCCCGCACGCCGGTATACCGGTGCGGCACATTTCATCCAATGCAATCGATCCACCGCCAGATGTTGTCATCCACATGTTTCCCGTCGGGGAAGAGGACACTCGGGCGGCTATTGCCTGTTTGGCCGGGGTGACTCGGCGAATCGTTGCCATCAGCAGTGGGGATGTATACCGCGCCTATGGCAGATTGCTGGGATTGGAGCCTGGACCACCGGAGCCGGTCCCACTAGGCGAGGAAGCACCACTCCGCGAAGTTCTCTTTCCCTACCGTCACACCGCTGCCGGCCCAAGTGATTGGACCTACCACTACGAGAAGATTTTGGTCGAGCGGGTCCTCCGTGCCGGCGCGCTCACCGCAACCGTCATCCGTCTTCCGGCAGTTTATGGGCCCGGCGATCCCTACCGGCGACTCCGGCCCTACATCAAACGGATGGCGGACGGGAGATCAACCATCCTGCTGGATTCCGCGCAGGTGGAGTGGCGGTGGAGCCACGGGTACGTCGAGGACGTCGCTCACGCGATCGCTTGGGCCGCAGTGGACCACCGCGCCGCAGGGAAGGTCTACAACGTGAGTGAAGCCGTGGTACCCACGATGAGAGAGCGAATTGTGCGGATCGGCGGGCTGATGAACTGGAGCGGCGACGTGATCCCGCTCGCCGCAGACAGATTGCCTCAACATCTACGTGTCCCGTACGAGCCGAAGCAGGATCTGGTCATGGACTCAGCAAGGATCCGCTCAGAATTGGGGTTCAAGGAGCTGACGCCGACCGACGAGGCGTTGGGGCGAACCATTCAGTGGGAGCTGGCCAACCCACCGGAGGCAGGCGATCCAACCCCAGCGCAGTATGCTGCCGAGCATGCTGCAGTCCGCGGGACGACGTAGGTCTCGAAAAACCCCTGACCGGAATCGGAGAGCGTTTCTCCCAGGATTTTGCCCTCTATCGTGAAGCTTCCCCGCATCTGCAAGAAGGTCCGGTGGAATCCCGCAGTCTTGAGCTCGGTTCCGAGTGCATCCTGGACGCTTACCCGCAAGCGCAAGGTATCGGCGTCTCTGGTAGCGATCAGGGTGAACCGCTCGGGTGCGGTGGCCCGAGCAGTGCCTTTGGCGGGACGGGCGCCCACATAGTGCACTTCACTGAAGCGCAACACCTGTTTCATCCCCAGTGAATCCACCACCGTGAGAAAGAACGGAGAACGGACTTCCTGGGTAGCACCGCGTCGCTCCGGGCCGTAGACCCCGCCATAGAGTATTGCGATCCGGCTTCCCCGCGCGGCTCCCCACTCCCAGGTCACGTTCCGCCACACGCCCCAGTTGTGGTCGTGATACGCGGAAACATCGCGGAATCGGCGGCAGCGTCGCTCGACACACACGGTGCCTGATGCGGAGGAGACCAGCCCGGGAGCCACATAGCCCGACAGGAACTCGTCATCCCGCAGCTCGACCGGAGGGAAGTAGCGGTTGGCGATCGGAGTCACCCGGACGTCGATACGGGCTGTACCAGCGGCGCCGGTGGCCGTGCCACTGAGCCGGTACTCCCCCATCCGCTGGTGGACCGTGCTCTCACCGATCCTGAGGTCGGCGCGCGCGGTGTCGAACTGGATTTTCGTGGATGGCTGTTGCGCCACAAACCGCTGATAGCTCCCGTCGGGGCGTCGTCGGGTAACCAGGATCTGACCACCCCACTCTCCCGACTTCACCTCCCCTCCGATCAGATAGGTGATATACCACCATTCATCCGGAGCCACGACCAGGTTGAAGTAATGCCACTCGCCCCAGCTGGAGTCGGGACGCGCAGGCAGGTGAAAGTGATCGAGCTCGTCGTACAGCTGCTGTTTGGTCGGAGCGACGTACGCTGAATCGTCGCCCGAATCGCTCCAGCTGCCGGCCAGTAGATTCAGCCCGGAGCCCAGGGCGGCAGCGCGACTGGGGATCTCACCGCCGGCGCGCACCGGCACTACTCGCCGGCCATGGCTCAGGTACAACAGCTTTCCTTCC
>JAICPP010000078.1 GCA_025929805.1 Gemmatimonadales bacterium
AGGTGAGGAGTTCCTGGAGCAAGCAACCCAGGTGAAAAACATCTGGATTCCCTATGGGGAGTAAGTCACGAGTCCTGTCCCGATCTCCTGACCCAGATGTGTGCACTCACAACTCGCGACTCTCGACTAAATCCAGCAGCAATCCTTCTCGTAAACCATAGGCGTTGACCCTGACGCTGGTCGCTTGCACTCCGTCGAGCAGTTCCGCCGCGACCACCAGCCCTGCCACAATGATGTCCGACCGCTCCGGCCGGAGACCTGGCACCCGCCGGCGCTGCTCCGGGGTCATCTCGCTCAGCTGGCCGATCAGGTCCTCCAGCTCTTCCCGGCTCACCTCTGCACCTTGGATCGACTGGTCCGGTGATCCCCGCCGGGCCTGAGTCATCGCCGCCGCGGTGGCGAAGGTACCGCCGGAGCCAATGACCTGAGATCCCGCCCACTCCTGTTGGAGCACCGCCTCGCCGAGCGCCGCTCGAACCCGGCCTCGGAGCTCGGGCAGAGTCAGCGCCAGTTCGGTAAGCCTGACAGCCCCGAGGGGCAGCGAGCGGATCAGCTCGATTCTCTCGTCGGCGCCGCCGATCAGCTCGAGACTGCCACCTCCGATGTCGGCTACGAGCAGGCGACGCGCTGCGGGGAAATGAAAGGCGGCTGATCGGTAGGCAAGCTCGGCCTCCGCCTCGGGGGAGATCACCTCGAGCGGGACATCCTGGTCCCGGACTCGACGCACGAACTCCCTGCCGTTCCTGGCTTCACGCACGGCCGCAGTCGCGACCGCACGGACCCGGGTGACACCACGCGAGCGACAGCGGTCTCTCATTCGGACCAGACTCTGAAGGGCCCGCTCCATGGCTTCAGGGCTGAGCCGACCCGTGACACCGAGCCCGGCGCCGAGTCTTGGCTGGTCTTCGGCTTCTTCGATGATTCGGAGCCCACTCGCCGGCTGGTACTCGGCGATGAGAAGGAGGACGGTGTTGGTGCCCACATCGATGGCGGCGAGACGCTCCGGGGAGCTCACTTCGTCGACGGAGCGGTGCTTTCCCGGGCTTCCCCCCGGTCCTCGGCGTGGTGCTTGATGGAGCGGCCTTCCACCAGGAACACGACATCCTCCCCGATGTTGGTGGCGAGGTCGGCAACGCGCTCCAGGTTGCGGCTCACCAGGAACAGCTCCATGCCGGCTCCGATGGTGTGAGGGTCTTCCATCATATGGGTCAGCAGGATCCGGAACACCGACCGGTGCAGGGCATCGACCTTATCGTCTCGCAGGCAGACCTCGCGACCCGCCTTGGCGTCACCCCTGATAAACGCCTCCAACGCGTCCGACAGCATCTCACGGGCCAGCCGAGCCATCTCGACGATCTCGGGCTCGGGCGCAATCGGCCGGGCCTGAAGCAACCGTTCGGTGGACTGCGCGATGTTGACCGCGTGGTCCCCCACCCGCTCCAGGTCGTTCGCGATCTTGAGCGCCGATGTGAGCATCCGGAGGTCCCGCGCCATGGGTTGCTGCAGCGCCAGCAGGTTGACGCACTGCTCCTCGATCTCAACCTCCATGGCATCGATCACCCGATCGCCGGCGATGACCCGGCGGGCCTTTTCACTATCCCGCTCGAGCAGTGCCTCGACAGCGAGGCCGAGCGCCGCCTCGGCCTCACCCGACATGGTGAGCAGCCGGGCTTTGACGCGGCTCAACTCATCGTGGAAATGACGGTGAGTGTCGAAGCTCATCCGAACCTCCCGGTTATGTACGCTTCGGTGCGCTCGTGAGCTGGCTTGGTGAAGAGCCGCTCGGTCTGATCGAATTCGATCAACTGGCCCTGATCGAAGAAGCCGGTGAAGTCCGAGACCCGCGCTGCCTGCTGCATGTTATGGGTGACGATCACGATGGTGTAGTGTTGCTTGAGATCGAAGATGAGCTCCTCGATCCGCTGGGTTGCGATGGGGTCGAGTGCCGAACAGGGCTCGTCCATGAGCAGCACCTCGGGTTGGTTGCCCAAGGCCCGGGCGATGCAAAGCCGCTGCTGCTGTCCGCCGGACAAACTGGTCCCCGGCTCATCCAACCGGTCCTTCACCTCATCCCAGAGTCCCGCCTGCCTGAGACACCGCTCCACCAAATCCGGCAGGTCCCGCCGGCTGACCAGCGCGTTGAGCGCCGGCCCATAGGCGACGTTCTCGAACACAGTCTTGGGAAACGGGTTGGGCCGCTGGAAGACCATGCCTACCCGCTGTCGCAGGGAAACCAGGTCGGTCCCGGGCCGATAGACGGAAGTGCCCTCGACCAGGATGTCACCCTGTTGGCGGATGCCGGGGATCAGGTCGTTAAGCCGGTTGATCGAGCGAAGGAAGGTGGACTTCCCACACCCGGAAGGTCCAATGATAGCGGTAACGGCCTTCCGCTCAATGGAGAAGCTCAGGTTCCGGAGTGCCTGTCGTGGACCGTAGAAGAAGCTGAAGTCACGCACATCTACCGCAGGCCCGTCTTTCCCGGCCGGGCGAGCGGCGGGCTGTCGGGGACCCAGGGTGACTTTGGGTGCCGGGACCACGGTTTGAGGGCGAAGAGTTGCGTTCATCCGAACCTTCCGGTGATGTAGGCCTCGGTTTGCTCGTTCTTTGGCGCGGTAAAGATCTGCCGAGATGGACCGGTCTCTACCATAGTGCCGAGATAGAAGAATGTGGTTGTGTCCGAGACCCGGGCAGCCTGCTGCATGTTATGGGTCACGATGATGATGGTGAAATCCCGCTTCAAGTCGAACAACAGCTCCTCGATCCGTTGCGTTCCCTGGGGATCAAGCGAGGCCGTGGGCTCATCCAGCAGGATCACATCCGGTGAGGGAGCGATGGTTCGGGCGATGCAGAGCCGTTGCTGCTGCCCCCCGGACAATGCCATCGCGCTGGCCTTGAGCCGATCCTTCACTTCCTCCCACAAGGCCGCCTGTCTCAGGGCGACCTCCACCCGAGCGTCCAGCTCCTTCCGGGGCATGCGGCCATCCACTCGGAGCCCGGCGGCCACGTTGTCGTAAACCGACATGGTAGGAAACGGAGTCGGCCGCTGAAAAACCATGCCCACCCGCCGGCGCAACTGCATCACGTTTACCCGGGGCGCGTAGATGTCGGCGCCATCGAGCAGCACCCGCCCCGTCACCCAGCCGTGTTCCGACAGTTCGTGCATGCGATTGAGGGTACGAAGGAAGGTCGACTTGCCGCAGCCCGAGGGGCCGATCAGCGCATGCACCCGATTCCCCGGGAAGCTCAGCGACACCGCTTTGACCGCGGTAAACTTGCCGTACATCGCGCTGAGCTTGTCGGTGACGATGCGGGGCATCTCCTCGGGGGTCGCCTGGTCACGCTCCAAGGAGCGGCTCAACGTCAGCTCAGCCATTGATAGCGAACCGGCGGCGGACGGCCAGGCGGGCTCCCAGGCTCAGCACGAACACCACGATGATGAGCACCAGCGCGGCGGCCCAAGCGTACCGATGCCATTCTTCGTACGGGCCGGTGGCGTAGGTGAAGACGGTGAGCGGCAGTGCCGCCATCGGCTGGTCGAGGTCGAAGCTCAGGTATTGGCTCCCAAGAGCGGTGAACAGCAAGGGCGCGGTCTCGCCGGCAATGCGCGCGATGGCCAGCAGGGCGCCGGTCATGATGCCGGGAAGTGTGGTCCGGATGACGACCGACAGGCTGGTACGCCACCGCGGGTACCCCAAGGCGAGCGCCGCCTCGCGCAGCGAGTTGGGTACCAGCTTGATCATCTCCTCGGTGGTACGGAGCACCATCGGAATCATCAGCAGGGCCAGGGCAACACTGCCGGCCAGAGCCGAGAAATGCTTCTGCTGCGCCACGATCCAGGCCCAGGCGAAGACACCCACGACGATCGAGGGTGTTCCGTTCAGGACATCGGCCACAAACCGCGTGATCCAGGTGAGCCGGCTGGTGGGATATTCCGCGCAGTAGATCCCGGCACCGACTCCGATCGGCAGACCGATGAGGCTCGCGGTGCCCACGATCAGCAGCGTGCCCACCAGCGCGTGCACTACCCCACCACCCGTTTCGCCGGCCGGGGCCGGTGTCCGGGTAAAGAACTCCATGGACAGGCTGCCCGCGCCTTTCAGCACGAGGTTGAGCAGGATGAAGAAGAGCGGGATCAGTGCCACCACCACGGCGCCGATCATCAGTCCGACCATGAAGTTGCTGAGAACACGCCGGAGGATACGCCGGTTCATAGTGCGCTGCTCCCGGCCCCCGAGCCCCGGGCGACGCGCCAGATCAGGAGCCGAGCTCCGGCGTTGACCAGCACCGTGACGAGGAACAGCACGAAGGCCACAAAGGCCAGGGCGGACAGGTGCAGGTCACCCACCGCCTCGGAGAACTCGTTCGCGATTGCCGCGGCCATGGTGTATCCGGGAGCAAACAGTGAGGCGGCGACCTCGTGCCGATTGCCGATGACCATGGTTACTGCCATGGTCTCTCCCAGCGCCCGTCCGAGCCCCAGGATGACCGCGCCGCCGAGGCCCGAGCGCGCGTAAGGAACCACAGCGGTTATGACTGCCTCCCACCGGGTAGCCCCGAGTGCCAGAGCCGCCTCCCGCTGCGTGTTCGGCACCGCGAGAAGCACTTCCCTCGATACCGACATGACATAGGGCATGATCATGATGGCCAGAATGATGCCCGCCGCGAGCATGGAGGGACCGTAGATGGCCCCCTGAAACAAGGGCAGAAAGCCGAGCGCGTCGCGGAGCAATGGGAACGCCGTCGTGCGGAGGACCGGAATCAGCACGAAGATGCCCCACAGCCCGTACACCACGCTGGGGATAGCGGCCAGCAAGCCGATGAGGAACGCGACCGGCTGGCGTACCGCCTTGGGGGCAAACTCAGTGAGATAAATGGCGACCCCGAGTGAGAGGGGTACCGCTATGACGAGTGCGATGAGGGAGGAAAGCAGGGTGCCGAATATCAGGGGCAGAGCCCCGAACTCTTCGGCCACCGGGTCCCAGGTGCTCGAGGTGATGAAGTCGAAGCCGAACCGGTCTATCGCGAGTCGGGACCCACTCCACAGCTCGTAGACCAGAAAGCCGAGCAGGATCGGAATGAGGAATGCGGCGGCGGTGAGAACGAGCTTGAAGACTCGATCACCGTAATTAGCCCGTTCCAGGGAGACCGGTTGGGCCGAGCGGACGGCTGTCTCTTCCAGAGCGGTCATGCGTGAGTTTACGCCTCGGCGGTCCAGCCAACGTCACGGCCTTGTAACGGGGCCGTCACGGAAACTGTTTCTGCAGAACCTCGATGACGGGGACCGGCAGCGGAGCGTAGTGGAGCTCTGCCGCCATCCGCTGAGCCGGTGGTTGCAGCATCCACCGAATGAAGTTTCTGAGCAGCCGTACCTTGACGCTGTCGCCGCCCTCCTTCCGCAGAAGAAGCCAGGTAAACGACGATGCCGGATAGGAGTCCTTACCGGATGGATTGGTGATGGACACGCGGAAATCGGTGCTGGGGTCGAGCCGCGCGCCTGCTGCTGCGGCGGACACGCTCTTAAGGCTGGGCTCGACAAAGGCGCCCTCGGCATTCTTGAGCCACGCGTAGGGAAGTCCGTTAGAGATGGCGTAGATCAGTTCGACATACCCGATGGCGCCATCGGTCTGCTTGACCTGTTGAGTGACGCCCTCGTTGCCCTTGCCTCCCAGGCCGATCGGCCATTTGACCGAGGTGGCCTTACCCACCTTTTCCTTCCATTCCGGGGAAATCTTCGAGAGATAGTCGGTGAAGATGAAGGTGGTGCCGGACCCATCCGATCGGTGAACCACGATGATGTCCTGGGCGGGCAGCTTCACTCCAGGGTTGAGGGCCGCGATCCGCCGATCGCTCCACCGGGTGATGCGTCCCAGGAAGATGTCGGCCAGGGTGGGTCCATCGAAACGGAGGGCGGCGTTGCCGGCCGCGGGCAGGTTGTAGGTCGCCACCACCGCGCCGAGGACGGTAGGAACGTGAACCACGTTGCCTTTGACCGCGGCCACCTGCTCGTCGGTCATGGGCGCGTCGGAGGCGCCGAAATCCACGGTCCCCTCGGTGAACTGGCGGATACCGCCGCCCGAGCCGATCGACTGGTAGTTGATGCGGACACCGGTCTCCTGGTGGTATGCATCGAACCACTTGGTGTAAATCGGATTGGGGAAGGTGGCGCCGGCGCCGGTGAGCGCGGCGCTGCTGCCGGTTGCGCGCGACTCACCCGGCTGCCGGCCACGGTCATCGGATGAACAGGCCGCCAGCATGACTAGTATGAGGAGCAAGCTGCAGGAGAGTCGACGAGATGACATGGTCAAACTCCTTGTCATCCTGAGCGTAGCGAAGGATCTGGCTGGCAAGTAGAAGATTCTTCGCTGAGCTCAGAATGACAAGGCATATCCGTGTTACTCCGTCGCCGGCACGTCAATTCAATGCTATTGCCTTGCCACTGGCTTTCAGGGTGGGGATCCTCGCCTGCACCAGCGACACGACCGGCGCCGGTAGCGGAGCGTAGTGCAGCTCGGCCGCCATCTTCTGGGCTTCGGGCGTGATCATCCACTGCAGAAAGTCCCGGATGAGCTTGGCCTTAGCCGGGTCCTTGTTGTCTTTCCGGATCAGTAGCCAGGTGAACGAGGCAACAGGATAAGCGTCGGCCCCGGGTGCATTGGTTATGGAAACTCTGAAATCAGTGTCCTTTTGCAGCTTGGTGCCGGCGGCAGCCGCGGTGACCGTCTCCAGGGATGGGGTGATAAAGTTCCCAGCTGCGTTCTTCACTTGGGCATAGGGCAGCTTGTTCGATATCGCGTAGATCAGCTCCACATAGCCCAGGGCTCCCTCGACCTGCTTCACCTGCTGGGTAACGCCCTCATTGCCCTTACCGCCTAACCCCACCGGCCAGTTCACCGAGGTCGCGTAACCCACCTTGTCCTTCCACTCACGGGAGAACTTGTTCAGGTAGTCAGTAAATACGTAAGTGGTTCCGGAACCATCGGAGCGATGCACGACGATCAGGTCCTGGTCCGGCAGCTTCACGCCAGAGTTGAGGGCCGCGATCTTGGGATCGTTCCATTTTGTGATTCGGCCCATGAAGATGTCCACCAGCACATTGCCATCGAACTTGAGCTTGGTATCGCCCAAGGAAGGCAGGTTGTAAGTGACCACCACCGCGCCGAGCACGGTGGGCACGTGGAGCACGTTCCCGTTCACCGCTTGGATCTGGGGCTCGTTCATCGGCCCATCGGTAGCGCCGAAGTCCACCGTGCCTTCGGTGAACTGGCGGATGCCGCCACCCGAACCGATGGACTGATAATTGATCTGCACCCCGGTCTTCTTGTGGTAAGCGTCAAACCATTTGGTGTAGACCGGATTGGGGAAGGTGGCGCCGGCGCCGGTGAGGCTCTGGGCCGCGGCCGATGACGTCACCGCAATTCCCCCTACCAGCAAGAGTGTGAGTCTGCTCATCCATTGGTTCCTTTCTTGGATCATCATTCAGAAATTCACGGTCAAGGCACTCCGCACCCCGCTGATGCTCGGGCTGTCGTCCTGGAAACTCTGCCGCTCATAGGCCACTCGGAGCTGGGCCCGGCTCGACATGTAGATCCCCACCACCGCGGTCAGCGTGGTGGCGGCATCGTCCTCGGCATCGGTGTTGGGGTCGGCGATATCGATGCGGAGAGCTGGCTCGACGGCATAGAGCCATGAGGTCGGGCTGGTCATCCGGATATTGTAGGCGGCGAGCGCCTGCACCCCTTGCATGGTGAACTTCGAGGCGCTGGCGTCGTTGCCATGGAGATACTCGGCCAGGGCGTAGAGCCCTTCATCGCCGGGCTTCCCCCAGGATGCGTCGATATCGAAGGCATAGTTGGTGAACGTCGAGTCCGGGCTGCCGTCCACCGTGACGATGGCATCGTGGGCAAACCAGGAGGCCCCGACATCGAGCTTGGAGGTGACTGCGAAAGTTCCCCGAGCTCCAAAGCTCTTCTTGTTGTTCACGTCGTTCAGGCTCTCGCCCTGGCCGTTATAGGCCCCCAGCTTGAGCGTCACCAGGCGGGTATCGTCGAGCTTGTACTCGTAGCGCACGCTCGCGCCCACATCATGAGAGAGAAAACCGGCCGAACCGAACAGGTCGTTCGAGGCCCGAGGCAGCAGTCCCGGTCCGGCACCACGCTCTATGCTCGGCAGGTTGGTCGATGACGTGAGCTCATATCGGCTGAACGGCCGCTTCTCCTGTCCTCCCCTGAGATACAGCGCGCCCTTGCTCGCCTCGGGGCTGAACCGCACGTCGATGTACGCGTCCCGGAGCCGGAGGCCGCTGCGCCCCGTGGTGCGGCAGGTAAGCGGCGTGCCGGTGCAGGTGGTGACCACTCCGCTCAGGTTCCGCCCTCCTTCGAACGATGGCTGGATGTACACCGCGACGTTCTCCGAGATCTGTCCCCGAGCCTCGACCCGGGCTCGCCGGGTGAAGAGGTTGGACTGAGGTCCCACCGTCGCTGCGTAGTCCTCGTTGCCGAAGTAGTAGAACTGCTCTTGCAGTCGGCCTGTGAGCTTCACGTTGGGATAGGTGGTCTGACCTTGCGCCGATTCCGCGCCAAGGATCAGAGCCAGCAACAACCCCGCTGAGAGCCTACCAGGGTGCCAGGTCATAATTCCTTTCCGAGTCGAGGAGAGTTGAGCGACCGCAGGTAACAAGCTGGAAAAGGGTCACGAGCCACCCTCCTTCATGTAACGAAGCGGTAAAGCAGGATAGGCCGGTCTTGTGACTCTCTCGTTGCACCCCCGTGGGAACCTCGCGACCAATCTCCCACACTTTCCCAGCGTCCGGGAATCGGCGGCCAGCCGATATCACCATTCCACTCGAACCCCGAGCCGCATGATCACGCTGTCACGCCTTGCCATCGGGCTGAGCCTCTGCCTTCTGATCGTAACTCAGCTCGAGGCCCAGTCCACCGGGCGCATTGTCGGGCGGGTAGTCGATGCGGAGCAGGGGAATCCAATCTCCGGTGCTCAGCTGGAAATCCTGGGCCCTACCCTCAGCACCACGACGGCTCTGGACGGTCGCTACGCCCTTTCGGGGGTCCCCGCCGGCCCTACTTCGGTCCGCGTCCGGATGATCGGATTCGCACCGAAGCTGGTGACCGGAGTGATCGTGCCCACCGGAGGTACCGCCGTACAGGACATCGCCCTGGCGGCGGCGGCAGTGCAGTTGGCTGAAATCGCGGTGACCGCGGAGGCGGAGAGGGGCACAGTCAGTCGGGCCTTGGATGAACAACGCAACGCCACCAACATAGTGAACGCGGTGAGCGCGGAGCAGATCGCGCGGAGTCCCGACAGCGATGCCGGACAAGCGGTCCAGCGGGTGAGCGGGGTCACGGTGCAGGAAGGGAAGTACGTGTTTGTGCGTGGTCTGGGCGAGCGCTACACCACCACCTCTCTGAACGGCGCCCGGATTCCGAGTCCCGAGCCCGAAAGGAAGGTTGTACCGCTCGATCTCTTCCACTCCGGCCTTCTGGAAGGGATTACCACCTCAAAGACTTTTACCCCGGATCAGCCGGGCGACTTCAGTGGGGCCCAGGTCAATCTCAAGACTCGGGAGTTTCCGGCTCGGCGGGTGTTGAGCTTCTCGATGTCGGCTGGGCTGAACGATGCGGCGACCGGACAGGATGTTTTCAAGGCTCCCACCGTGGGAACCGAGTGGGTTGGTTTCGCGGGAGGGGAGCGGGAGCTGCCTGATCCCATCCGTGATGCGGGTGACCTGCGCGGATTGTCGCAGGACCAGGCGAATCAGTTCATAGGCATGTTCCGCAACGCCTGGAGCGCACGCAATGGAAACGGTTCGGCCAATGGGGGCTTCGGGGCGTCGCTGGGTGGCGAGGGACTGTTCGGCCAGCCGGTCGGCTATCTCGCCTCCTTCAACTACTCCTACGGCCAGGAGATCAGGGACGAGGAGACGCGCGGGCTCGTCGTCTGCGACGCAATCGATTGCAGCCGGGTCCGTCGCTACAACACCTACGCCGGATCGGCCGCGCGCAATTCAGTCCTCTGGGGTGGCTTGCTGAATTTCAACACCCGCGTGGGCATGAACAGCAAGATCGCGTTCAACAACACCTACAGCCGAACGGCCGATAACGAAGGCTCGTTCCTCCAAGGGAACAACGAGGAGTTCCGCCAGTTTGGCGAGCTTCAGATCACCCGGCTCACCTTCGTAGCGCGCAGCGTTCGGTCGCATCAGTTACAAGGCGAGCATCTCTTCGGAGAGCGCAACTTCGTGGATTGGTCGGTCACCTTGTCCGATGTCCAGCGCAACGAGCCCGACCGGTCCGACCTGGCGTACGGAACCGAGGATCCGTCCACCGGTGCGCCGGTGACGCCGTACTGGATCGGCATCCCACGTTCGGCCATCCGGACCTTCAGCGCACTCGATGAAAGCGGCTGGGATCTCGGCGGCAACTTCAGGCGGCTGTTCGGCTCGCTGAGTCGCCCGATCGCGGTAAAGATCGGTGGCGCATACCGGCGGGTAGATCGGGATGCCGATACCCGGGCATACGACATATACAACCGGACGCTGTCGCGCGGCGACCTCACCGCCGAACCGGAAGTGATTTTCGATGGGACCCACGCTGAGAACGGCCGGCTGATCCTGAGCGCCAATGCCAACGCTGGACGGTACGGAGCCTTGGACCAGATCGTCGCGGGATTCGCGCAAGCCGAGCTGCCGTTGTCCGACCGGCTCCAGGTAGTGGGCGGTGCGCGAGTGGAGAACTGGCGCCTCGATGTCGATAGCCGCACCGTGACCGGACAGGTGGCGCCGGCCCGTCCCCGCAAGACGGACGTGCTGCCGGCGCTGGCTCTGACGTACCGGCTGACCGGCGATCAGAACATTCGGCTCTCCGCCACCCAGACGCTGGCCCGGCCAGAGTACAGGGAGTTGTCGCCAGTCCCTTATTTCGAGCAGATCGGCCTGCTCACCACCTTCGGCAATCCCAAGCTGGAGCGCACGCTCATCCGGAATCTCGACGCACGGTGGGAGTGGTTCCCCCGCTCGGGAGAGGTGTTGAGCCTTGGCGTCTTTGCCAAGTGGTTCGAGAAGCCGATCGAACGGGTCATCGTTCCCCAAGCCGGCACCCTGGCCAACAGCTTCGTGAACGCGGAGGGCGCCAACAACTACGGCATCGAGGTGGAGGCGCGGAAATCACTCGACGTGCTCGCCGAGGCGCTACTCCCGTTCAGCTTGTTTGCCAACGCGACGCTGATGCAGAGTGACATCGATCTCGGCGGCAACGCCGCCGGGCTTACGAACCTCTCACGGCCCATGGCCGGACAATCGGAGTACGTGGTCAACGCCGGATTGACCTACTCCAGCGAGAGCGGGGTGTTGACCGGTACGCTGCTCTACAATGTGACCGGCCGCAGAATCTTCGAGGCCGGCGCCGGCGGACTGCCCGATTCCTACGAAGAGGCCAGGCACGTGGTGGATGCCTCGTTTCATTTCCCCATCGCGGGAACTCTCTCGGGGCGTGCCGACGCCAAAAACCTACTGAATACGCCGTTTCGGTTGAGCCAGGGCGACATCGTTCGCCAGCGCTACCTACTCGGGCGGCAATTCTCTCTGGGCTTCACCTGGCAGCCCTGACCTCCTTAGCAACCTCTCGTTGGGCTGGCGCCGGGGTTTGCAGCAGCTCGACCGGAGGAGCGCGATTATTCACTCTTCTGTGAGGATCCAAATGCCCCCTCGTCGTTCTTTGCGGTTCCTCGTTGCTGCGGCTGTCTCGCTCGCCGCCTGCAGTGACGATGACAACGATGTCGGACCCGGACCCAACCCCGAACCGGGCGAGGCGGTACTCAACGCCGACATAACGGCAAGCCGAACCCTGTTTGCTGATACCGTCTATACCCTGCAAGGCTACGTCAAAGTCACCAACGGCGCGGTCCTTACAATCGAGCCCGGCACCCGAATCGTGGGAGACTTCGAGACCGCTGGGAGCTCGCTTTGGATCCTGCGCGGAGCCCGCATCGAAGCCAATGGGACCGCCGCCGAGCCGATCGTGTTTACGTCGGAGCGGCCCGCCGGCAGCCGGGCGCCGGGCGACTGGGGTGGCATCATCATAGTGGGCAACGGCATCATCAACCGGGATCCCGGCGCCGGCGGCACAATCCTGACCGAGGGCGGCGTCGCGGGTGAGGCGGAGAACTATGCGGGCGGCACCAACAATGCCGACGACAGCGGAACCCTGAGGTATGTGCGCGTGGAATTCGCCGGATTTGATATCTCGGGCGGTGCGGGGCAGGAATTAAACGGCATCTCGATGTATGCCGTGGGCAGCGGGACCCAACTCGAGTATGTGCAGGTGTTGGCGGGACTCGACGACTCGTTCGAATGGTGGGGCGGGGCTGTCAACGGACGCTACCTGCTGAGCTACGAGGCCGGCGATGATCACTTCGACTGGTCCGAAGGCTACCGCGGCCGGAACCAGTTCCTGGTGGCCTATCAAAGCACGCGCCTGCAAGGTTCCGGTACCCAGTCCTCCGATCCCCGCGGCATTGAGGCTGACGGCTGCGCCCCCGATCCGGGGAGCTTCTGCACTCTGACCGATACCGAGGCGAGCGTACCGTACTCCGGTCCGGTCTTCGCAAACTTCGCCATCGTCGGCCCCGGCACCGCCGTGGCCGGTTTCCCTGAGGACGGAAACGGTGTGGTTCTCCGCCGGGGTACCGGCGGGATGCTCGACCGCGGGGTAGTCGCCCGTTGGCCCGGCATTGGGCTCAACGGACGGGACGCATGGACCGATTCCCTCCGGCTCCGGGATTCGTTGAGCATCACCAACATGGTTCTGGCGGAGAACATCGCTGGTAATTATGACGTGGATGCCGAGCGGTTCTTTCAGGAGGCCAAGTTCGCGGGCAACAAC